>JAWXUI010000007.1:0-44775 GCA_044432805.1 Mycoplasmatota bacterium
GCAATTATAGTTATTTTTGGATTAGTTTACTTTATTTTCGATTTAGGGAACGATAAAAAAACTTTTTATTTATATGTTGATGTTGATAGCGATTGTGATTGGTCCGTTCAATATGATGAAGAAAGTATAATAGAATTATCAAATTTATTCTATCATGATGAATTTAACGAATATCTTTTTAAAGGGATTAGCGAAGGATACGTTGCTGTTACTCTTCAATGTAAGTATGTTGACTATGAATCTGATCTAGGTATTGATTATACTTTAGATCAGATAGTCAACGAATATAATTACACAATTAAAGTTGATGAAAATCTTGAATTAAGTTTAATTAAGGCTTCTGGGACGAATACACCTCCAGAATTATATTATAACGCTAAATAAAAAACATTAAGAATTTATCCTAATGTTTTTTTTGTAATTTATTTTTTATTTTTAGTCTCCAATCATTTGATAAAATCTTATTTTTAACAAGTAATTGTACAACGGCAATACATATTGCAATAATTATCAATATAATTAAAGCTATACTATTTGCATAGTTTATAGGTTCCATTTCATTTAACGAATTATAATAATTTGTTAATTTGTTACTACTATCTATTTTATAATTTTCACTCACTAATTCTTTTGTAGTATTAGTTAAAATTTCTGTCTGATTATAAACGTCGTAAGACTTTGTCTCAGCATTATATGAGATAATATAGTTATCTGTAGATGACGAAACTATTGCTTCACTTTCTAACAAAACATATTCATTATCTATAATTTCATTTAACGGTTCTGATATTAATGTTTGTTCTAATATTAAACTATCGTTATAAGTTTCTAAAGGCGCTAACTCAATATCATTACCTCCACTTATGGCACTAGTAACTTCATCTGCTATAAAAGCAAATAAAGAAACCTCTTCGGTGCTATCTAAAGTAAATAACACGTCTCCACTCGTATAATTAAATCCTATTATTTTGCCATTTTCATATTCGACTAATATTATATTAGAATCAACCAATACATTGCTTGTAATATCTTTTATTTCACTATTATCAAAATTATCTGGATATGTTATATAACTTTTCAAACTATATATTTGATTGCTATTTGATAACATTACCTCATAACTTTTTTCATTATAATAATCTAAGTTAATGGTATCTTTAAAGATGTTCAAAGTATTGTCAATGACACTCAATACACCATTTTTAACTAAGAATATATCATCTACAACATTAGTATAATCATCATTTATAACTTCGCTGAAATTATAAAAAGTATTTATTATTGTTCCGTCCAATTCAAATGAATAAAGGGTTGCAACATCATCGTTTAAAGATAGACTCGCGCTTGGACGAATAATTTCTTCTGATGTGTTCAAGTCATATATATTCCCATCTTCGTCTAGCGCACAATTTCCATATAAATTTACATATCCGCTTCCTACTTCCAAATTATTATAATACAATATTCCTTCAGATATGTATGCGTAATTATTGTTATTTAACACTAAAATATTATTGCTTAAATCATTTTTTTCTACTATCTCACTATACACATTGTAATAATATTTAAATTCTATTTCAATGTCATTTAAATAATCATAATCAAATGTATATACTTGTTGATTTATTGTATAGTAATCCGATTCATAGTCACCAGAAATCAACTTAAATGTTGCTCCATAATATATTTCATCAAATTCTATATTTATTTTATCAACACCGGTTTGATATACATCGTATCCTATTTCAAATGCGTATGAGTTAAATCTCATAGATACTGAAGTCAGAGCATAATTATTAATTGATGGAGTATCTAAAATACCTATTTTTTCTTGATAATTTAACAAAGTATAAGGTGATGAATTTTGTTTGATTAATGGATAGTAATCAGGTAAAACAGAGTAATCATTATAGGCAGAATTATACATCATGTTAGTATATGTGCTTTGTGTGGACATATCATCACTAGAAACAATATTGTACATTTCATCTATATTTATCTCTTCATCAAACACAACATCTTCTTCTAATAAATATCTACGAGTATCTAATTCGTAATTACTCATTATTTCTGCTCCGCTCAATGCATCATCATATATTCTTACCGAATATATTTCTCTATTGGCAATATAATTCCACGAACCGATACCTAAGTATAGCTCAGTGTCAAAAAATTCACTGCTTAAATTACTTCCTTGATATACTAATTCTCCGTCAGCATATACTTGCTTTGTACCATATCCACCTATAATATCTGAATAAACAAACGTGATGCTAGTATACGTGTCGTTTTTATAATTTGAGGCATAGCTATTACTATCCCCAACAAAGAATAATTTGCTATTTGTACCTAAACCAGCAGCAAATCCTTTACTACTTGTCCCAACACTAGAAATAAGCGTCGAATATGTGTTAGATGATCTTGTTGGTGTGTCGAAAAATATTTCTACCGTATATTCATCTGTTACATCTAATTTTGGAATTAAAGCATAATAATTTGTACTAGTAGAGTTAAATTGCAAACTACTTTCGTTCCAATACAAATAATTATCATTGTAATTTTGGATATAAGCATCATTATTATTTCCGGACAGATCTTTCCAAATAAGAGTTGAATCACTGTGACCTATTCCGGTGTTATTTATACCGTCATACCATACAACTAGGTTATCAGATATATAACTATTATTCGATGTTGTACTAACAGAATTCCATGTTGTATAGTCATCTTTTAATATACCTATTTTTGAATTTTCATTTACATATAATTTTATACCGTTATTATATTCACTGTTACTTCCTATTCCAAATGATATAAATTCAGAGTCATAATTTCCGGTATCTACTTCTTCAGGAACAAAACCAATATCATATCTAATTAAATCGGCTTCATAATTTTGTTGGATTTCTTCTTCACTAAGAACTCTATTATATACTCTTATAGTATATATTTCTCCGTTCAAATAGTAACCTGAATAATTTTCATTAGTAGATGACCCAAACGATCCAACCCTGAAATCATTTACAGTTGTAAATGGTAGTGTTTGCGAACTTGTTTGAGTTGCTTCCAATATGCCATTAATATAAGTATATGCAGTACTTCCACTGTCTCCAACTGTATATGTAACATAATTAATTTCTGATGGTGTATAACCGTTATAAACAGTTGTTCTAGAATAGCTAGAGCTAGTTGAAGATGATATATGAGGAGAAATAGTCCCTGACGATTCTTGTGTTATTCCAAGCCTAATTGAAGAATATCCTTGTTGTGACCAACCTACTAAACCTGCATTAGAATAAGTATTTGATTTATAGATTATTTCTATCGTTACCCCATCTTCAAAAGTTGCATCATAATCTGCTATTGCATAAGAATTTACAGATCCATCAAACATCATAGCACCCTCAGTAACAACTACTGATGATCCTAATGATAAATCCATTAAATATCCTGTTTGTGCCAAATTAGTCCAAGTAGTGGATTCGCTATTATATACACCGTTTCCTGCATTATTATAAGCATCGTACCATCCAATCAAACTAGAGTCGTATACATAACCGGCGTCATATATATCGGTTGAATCAAATTGTAGTTCAGATGATTCGGTCAATTGAATATTACCACCGAAATAAGCAGTGAAATATCCCTGATTTATGTTAAATTCTTTATCAATTTTACCAATGATTCCACCTACGTTAGTATTTCCAGAAACTGTTCCTATATATGTTGTTTCTCCAGTATCCGGATCAATATATTCAGATGAAACAAACCTTATATCATCAAAATATGATGTGGAAGAGTCAATATAAATTTCATTTTGATAATATCCTACAATCCCACCGACTCCGCCAGTCTCTGCATCTACGTTCGTAGCTACTACATCAGCATTAACTGTTATATATATAAGGTGCATTGAAGATGTATTATTATAAGTTGCCCCCATAACTCCACCTACATTATTTGCTCCTTGGATATATGAGTACGCTACACTTATATTACTTATTGTATATCCTGTTACAGAACCTCCTACTACACCTCCAACGTTATTTCCTGTGGCCATAACATTAGTATTATTTACTGTTGCATTTCGAACATATCCTCTCTGGTATCCAGTTACGCCTCCAACATTACTAGTATTTTCTCCAATACCATATATATTTGAATTTTCAATATTAGCATAATAAATATGGGATCCACTTCCAGCAACACCACCGATATAATTTGTATATCCGATAATAGTAGAATCTATAACATTATAGTATACATCTGTTAATATTGTAGACGTTGAATTATGATAACCGGCAATTCCTCCTACATAATTATAACCTATTACAGTTGTATTTTTTATTGTACAATCATAAATATATGCGTTTCCAGCAACACCGCCTACATAATTATATCCTTTTATTATTGAGTCTTCTATTACTATATTCGAAGTATTTTGAACATTTGAAGAACCCGCCGCATATGAAGTATACGTTGCAAATAATCCTCCTGCATAATTATTCCATGCAGTTATAGTAAGATTTTTAGCGTATATATTGGTTGCAAAATCTGCTACATCATATATGGCATATGTTGCAAGACCACTTACATATTGATATCCATTCATATATATATTATCTAAATATATATTATTAAACGTAGCGGTTGTATTATCTACAAAAATTGACATTACTGTTCTTCTTGTACCTGTAATTGTTACATCAGTAAAAACTAAATTTTCATACGTTCCTGATGTATTTCCTACTAGCCCAGCTCCTCTAACTGATGAACTTGTATCATTTGGATAACTTATGTTTATGTTTTCAAAATTTAAGTTTGACATCCCATTAGTAATACTGCTAATAAAGTATGTTTGAGTATTCGCTGTTCCTTCAAATGTTATATTTTTTAAAGTTGGCAATACAGATTCACCATCAACTTCAGTAGTTACACCTTCAAGTCTTGATACTATTATGCCCGTTAATACGTCATCTTTTCCTTCGAAATCAATGTCATCGGTAATTAAATAGTTTTGTGCAACAACTGACCAATCAATTTTTTGCCAATCTTCATAAGAAGAGATAGTATTATAGAAAATTTCTTCTATTTTATAATACTTAGAAATAGTTTTTTCATTCCCCGCAGAATCTAGATATGTTATAGCGCTTAATTGATAACTATCAATCGCATAATTAGGAGTAGCTTTTACTGTCAAATATGAGATTCCTTCATTTATACTATTTTTTGTAATTTCTGTAGTCATATATGATATATTTATGTCTGTTATTTCTAAACTATCTGGATTATCTATCCTTATTTCTAATGTCAGATAACTTCCATTATTATCTAATACTCTTGTAGAATAAAGTTCTGTTATATCTAAATTGACCATAGGTACTTCTATATCTACTTGATTGTCTAATAATTCACCTGTATATGAGTTAATTAATTTAGGAATTATTCCTTCACTTACGTCAGTATAACTATAATTATCTCCGAGAGATATTACATTTTTCCAACTATTCATTTCTAAAAGTGATTCATATTTAATAGAGGACGAACCACCATTACTTTCAACTTTGTCACCATTTAAGACAGAATTTTCATAAAAATAGTTATTTATAACTATTGCTGTATCCACACCAATTACTAATCCGACATTATCACTATCTACAGAATCATATATATTTCCTAAAAACAGATTGTTTTCAACTGAATAAAGGGTTGTTGTAGTTGATGAACCGCCAATTATTCCTCCAACGTATTCTTTAGTTGCTGTTATATCTATAAGTGAAATATTATTTTTAATTGGGGTATTAGCATTGTATGATATAAATCCGGTTATTCCGCCTACAAATCCACCATTTGAATCAATATTTCCTGTTGAATAGCAGTTAACTATAGAGCCACTAACAGAACCAGTTATTCCACCTATATAAACATTTCTTGAAGTTGACATATTATTTTCAATGTCCATATTTGTTACGTAGCTATTATAAATTGACGATGAACTTAATGTTCTTGCAGCTATTCCCCCAATATATACATCCGAAGTTGAATCTTCTGGAAGAATAACAGTCATATTATCTACTGATGAATTAGTAATAACAGATGTTCCATCAAAATATCCAACAATTCCACCAAGGTATGCCGTAGCTTTTGAGAATACATAATTCATATGAACATCATCTATTTTTGTACCGGAATAAGTTAGTCCTATCAATCCAAAATACGTACCCCAAGATGCAGTGTCCTGTTTTGATATATTAAATACGTTTACATCATAAATTTCAGCACCGTATGTTCTATAAAAAAGTCCATATCCAGCGTCTAACTTAATATTAGAAAGTGTGTAATCATTACCATCAAATTTACCATAGAAATCTACATTTACCCTATAATCTGTAGCATTTATAAAATCTAAATCACTTTCCAAACTAAAATTCCACTTAGGATAACTTTTAATTAGTTTAAAATCATCGATTGTATATATACTTTTGTAAAATTCTACATCTAATAATCTTTCATTTTCTTCAAATTCTCTTATGTAATAAGTTCCGTAGGCAGTCTTTGTTGTTACACTCATTAGTGAATATTCTGAAAAATATTGACTTGGATTAGAAAATTTTACAGTTATTGTACTTTTTCCATTTTCATTGCTTTGCGATGTTAAAAATTCATTTTCTAAATCTTTAACGCCAATACTTACTATTTCTTCTCCACTTGGATTATTAAAATTAATATTTGCAATTACATAATCATCTGCAATTTCAACAATTTCTGTCGATATTACATCTATAAGGTCGTTATCATCACTAGTAGGAAGTTCAAGGTAAACTTGATTACCCATTGTTTCAGACATTATTAGTTGGGGATAATAATTTGCCTCTAATAATCCAGATATATTAAATGCTCCAGTTTCTTCATTTCCATCATTTAAAACGTTATTTTGAAATGTATAATCCCAAAGAGCAACTGAAGTTATTTTACGTGCAAAAGTCCCTTCATATATATAGTCTGAAACATAATAAACTCCAGATGTATCAGAATTGTTTATTGAAATAGACGGAGTTGCATTTATATCAGGGGAATTATTGTCTCCTACGGAATAACTATTTTCTACTGTTCCTTGATAATTATATGCTACTATTGAACCAATTCTTGTGTATTGTCGTGATTCATCATCTAAATCTACCGTTATAAGTGAAAATACATTGGAAACTTTACCACCAACATTATTTTGTTTAACACCAGGTGTAATATAATAAGCTGCTACAGTTGGATCATTTGAGTAGGCAATCATATTTTCTCCATATATATAACCATTTTCAACTATTCCATAGTTTTGAGCCACTATTAAAGATGAATTATAATATGTATATACAGGAACTTTCGTTTCTATAATGAATGTTGATAAAGTTCCATAATTGTAGGTAAATAATCCATAAATATTACTATATGTTCCGATGACAGAATCAGTAACTGTCAATCTGATATTTTCTACTGTCCCATAATTATAAGAGGCAAGCATTGATATTCCAGCCGTCGACTCTTCAGCCAACAAGTTAAAAGAATATTCTAAATTTAAATTTTTAACTTCTGCATTATAACCTAAACCGTAGAATAAATATCCACCACCAGATTTAAAGTAATTTATAACTTCACTTGTCTCTGAATTAACACGATATGTTGATGTATTAGCGGTATAACCTTGGAAATCGATTGTTCCATTAAAATATATAAGTGAATTGCCATAATAACTAGTCACTGAACTAAAATCTAAATCATTTAAAACAACATAGTCAGAGTATTTATTCATTGCAACAAATTCTGCTACCGTTCGAATACTATAAATTGGATTATCTGAATCGAATTCTATAGAATCAAGTGTATATTGTCTTTCATTGATATATATAACCAATTCGACTCTATACGATTCATTGGAATCAACATTCAATGTCTTTATAACGTCTATTAGTTCATTATTTTCATCAAAATCACTATACGCCAAAGTATCTACTAGTTCATTATTTTCATAAATGTCTAAAAAATATTCTGTTCCTTGAATTTCGTCGTTTTTATCTGTTAGATTCAATTCAACGTTAGCATTATAATAGAATTGATAATCTTCATAATCTGTTGATATTCCGCCAATTTCCATTTGAAGGTCTTTAATAGTTATTTTAGTTTGTGTTTGTAATTCATTTTCACCTTTTATTTTTATTCCAAAATATTCATTGTCGGTAATATTAAATATCAATGTTACTTTTGTCCATTCATCTTTAATAACTGATGTTGTAATATTACTTGCTTCATACACTTCACTATTTGAGTTGTTATTAATAATATAAAATTCGACAGGTAAATCACTTGTTTGGTCTAATTTTATATAAAAACTTACTGTTGTTGTTTCTCCAGCATATCCTTCTAAATCATAAGCAAATCCGAAGTTATAATATGATTCGGTCGTTGCTGTTGTAGATACAAAATTAGATGTTAGCGTCATACTGTTTTCATCTTCATTTACTGTCATTTTTTCAATTAATGGGTTTGAAGCATACCCTGTTTCACTCCATTTTACGTATTCATATATATCTATTAAATTTTTTCCACCGTCATAATTTTTTTCTAAACTTTCTAACTGAATTGTACCAGACAATCCTATTTCAGTGAATACAGAAAATGAATGTAATAATTTATTATTCGAATATGTGCTAGAACTTTCCGTTTCATTATATTGCTCAGCATATATGTATACACTGTAATAACTCTCAGAAGTTAATGCTTCTAAAGTTATTCTTAATTCTTCTTCATTAGTGAAAAATGTGTCAACATATATTACATTATAACTCGAATCTCTAACTTCAATTCTCATAGTATCATTTAAGACAGATTGGTCTTCATCAATAACTTTTACGTCAAAATCAATCATGTTTTCTGTTGCAAATAGATTGGTAACTTCAACTACTGCTGATTTTTTTATAGTATAAAATGATTTAACATCAACTACATTTTGAATTACTTCCTCATATATACCTTGAGTTACTGCCGTAGTTATTTCTATAAAATATTTAGTGTCAGATGTAAGGTCTGCAAAATGTATTTCTATTGAATTGCCAAGTTTAAGTTCATTCAATTCTTCTACTGTTAATTCTTTATAATCTACATATTTAATGTCGTCACCATCTACTGTATATATTTTAATATTCAATACATTTAATAATTCTAGCAAGTCTGAATTCGTTGAAGTTGTATCGATTGATAAGTTCATTGTAGCATCGCTATTAGAAATATCCATATCAGTTATATTAATCATAAAGTAACCTAATGATGTTAGTGACCTAGTAGCAAATAATAGACTTCCCATTACAGCATTTTCTTGATAACCACTTCCATCATTAGTATTGTAATCTCCATAGACATATATCGTATAAAGTACATTTGATTCCAAATCAGTATGAGTAAATTTAGAAGATTCTATTGTAGAACTCACTATAACTTCTCCCGTTGATGAAACTATCTCATATCTATAATTTGCTATATCAACATCATCATCATTCAACAACTCTATTTCAAAATTATTATTTACTATATCTGAATTTTCAAAACTTATATTTACACTTGGTTCGATTAAGCTGGTCCTAGTACTTCCACTTCCAGACTCGATTGCCATTTCATCTCCATTAACATCATAAAATTTAAATTCGTAATCTATCGTTTGATTTGATGATAGTATGGATGGTGTGCTAAATTCTATAGTATCTCCATTCAACAATGCATTATAGTTAGTAGTTCCTATGCTATATTCTGTTCCATTTATTACTAGAACAACTTTTCTAACTCCATTCAATGCTTCAGAATCCAAATCAGAAGTAATTTGCAGATTAACAATTTCTACCTTATTTGAATAAATTTCACCATTATTGAAATCAAGCACAATAGGCTCTAGAGAACTAACTGATTTAGTAGTCACTTCACCTGTTAAACAAGTCGCTGACACAGTTTCTCCTTCCTCAGTTAGATATTCCCAATCAACAGATACATAATATGTTGTAGAAGCCGCTAATCCGCTAATCTCGACTACTCCAGTACCATAAAAACTTTTCCTCAAATACGTAGTATTATTTGTATAAAAAGTAAATGTAGGTATTTTTGTAATTACCCCCGCCGGGTCATATGTAACTAAATTTGCATTTACCGAATAAACATTACCTATTAAATTGCTACATTCGACCTCGGGTGTTACATAAGGAATATCATAATCATCCCCAAAATTTTCTTCTTCATTTAAATCATCATTCGTGTCATCTTCTGAGTCATCACTTATAATTATTTCTTTATATATTCCCAAGCTTGTAAGAAAATCTTTATATGAATAACTTACAGAGTTAATAGTTAATATAGAATTGTAATCTATATCAGTTACCTCTCGATAAACAAATTCACCGTCTATCAAAACATAATAATTAAACAATTCTTTTTCAAAATTTATGAGTGAATTCATATCAATATCATATATTTTGGTTTCAGTTTCTACTGTTATTCCAAAAGAGTTAACATATAATCCGTTGGATAAATATAAAAATAAGTATGTTGTATCATCTGCTCTTTCACGATCACCACTATTATATAATACTCCTGAAGACAGAGTAAAAAAACGATACGAATCTATTTCTTTGAAATCATCATCAATCAGAATAGAGTCAGAACTTAAATTGACTATTCCTGTATTATCGTTCACAAAAAGTGGATATTCACCATTTAAGTAATCAACATCTTCTCCGACAAATAATTCATCATGTGACTCATATATATTAGAAAAGTCACTAACAGGAAGAGTTGTTACGGATTCTTTATCACTATCTTCGTCAGTTAAATTTAATTTTATAGAACTATCGTTTAAACCATATCCACCAGACTCTAGTATAACAATAGGATCTCCTACACTTATAAAATTTAATATAAATAATACAACCACTATTAAAAATATTCCGAAAATTACACTTTTTATATATGGCATTGATTTTATATTTTTCATTGACTTCACCCTATTATAATTATATCAAACAAATAAAAAAAAGTCTATTATATATAAGTTTGTTAGATGTTGACACCATATAACCGATATACAAATTATTTGACTTCTGTAAGTTCTGTAAAATTTTTCAATAACAATTGTTCTGTTTCATCGACAATCATTGTGTCTAGGCTCATGTTTATTTTATAAAAATCTGTTGTTGCTATTATATAAGACTTTGTTTCAATAATTTCATATAGATCTTTTTCATAGTCATATATTTCTACACCCACATTATACATTACTTTAAGGTAAGAAAATGCCGAAAGAACTATCTCGCGATCATCAAAAGATATGATAGTATCTTCCAAAAGGAAATACAAATCACCACCATCATAAATAAAAGCTTTACTGTTTAATTGAATATTATCATCATCTCTAACACAATAATTGGTACCTTCTTCATTTTCAATGCTAGAAAAATGTGTTATTTTATACACTACTTTGCTCTTTGGATATACAATTGATAGATCTTCTGCAAATAAAGTTTTATATTCTATATCTTGATAATAAATTGGGGTCGAATCTAAATTAACATATAAATCTCCATCAAAAGACATACTCGTCTCATCTTTATCTCTGTTAAATTCTATCGTACCTGTGTATTCAAATTTTTCTCCTGAAAAATATTGGTAAAATGAATAATCTTCATAAGAAATCGAATTTAAATCATTAAATTCATAAAAAACAAAAAGACAAACGGCAAGTGCTGTAATGATCAACAAAATTATTCCTATAATAATTTTTCTTTTCAACATAGTGTGTTCCTCCTAAAATTAATAATTTACAACTTTTAAATTTCTACAATTTAACAAAGAAATAAAAATCGAGTGAAAAATTACAAAAATAAGTAAAATATACGCAATCATTTCAATATACCAAAAACTTTTTATTTCTATAGAATATCTTATTAGTAAATTTGCCCCATATAAAGACATAAACATCAAAGAATTATTTAACAAGTTAAAGAGAAACGATGCAATGTCTAGTTTAACTATTGAATAAAGTATACAGATAATTATGAAAGGATAACAGTATTCAAATTGAAAATCCTTTATAAATAATACCGCTGATATTATAAATATTTGATAAAGAATAATACACGATAACAATAATGTTGGTTTTAATTTTAAATTCATTAATAATCCATATATTTTTCTTTTTTTATCAATTTTGATTTTGTCCATGAAAATATTAAAAAAAAGCGAACTAAAAAACATTATTGCTGCAAAAGTAATAAAAAAATTAATATATAAATTTAAATTATCTTGCATTATATTGTTCATTAATTCTCCTTCAATATCAAACTAAATTCATTATTTCTATTTAAATAATATCCTTCTAAATTTTCTAATTTTATAGTTTCTGATAAAGTTTCAATTGTAATTGTGCCATTTATTTCACCAATTATTGGCATGTAATTTTTAAATATTAAAAGATTGTATTTATCGCTTTTGACTTTAATAAATTTAACGTCATCATATTGAATTAACCCTTTTTTTAAGTCAAAAACTTTTACGCTTAATTCTTTATTCATCTACTTTACCTATATACAAAAATTTGCTTTCATCAATGTGATCATACGTACCATTTAAAATGTTTTCTACATCATAGATTACATCATTTATGTCAACTAAAACACCTTTTGTTCCAGTAAAGTCTTCTGCAACGAACATTGGTTGAGAAAAATAGTTTCTTACTTTTCTAGAACGATAGAATATATTCTTATCATCCTCAGATAGTTCATCAATTCCAAGTATTGCGATTATTTCTTCTAGTTCTTCATATCTAGTTAAGCATTTTAATGTATTCTCTACCAAGTTAAAATGTTTTTCACCTATTTTTTCTGGATTAATCAAGATACTATGTGTATTAAAAACATTAATTGCAGGATATAATCCTTTTTCTGCTACTGAACGATCTAAAACTATTTGGCCATCTAAATGAGAAGAGATTGTTTGTACAGCTTCATCTGTTAGATCATCTGCAGGTATATAAATAGCTTGAAATGAAGTTATTGATCCATCAGCTGTTGAGTTAATTCTTTCTTGTACTCCTGCCATATCAGAAATCATACTAGTAGGATATCCATTTTCGATTGGTATATTCCCTAATTCCATAGATATCTCCGATTTTGCTTGTATAAATCTATAAATATTATCTACAAATAATAATACATCTTGATGTTTTTCATCTCTCAAATATTCGGCTAAAGTTAATCCTGAATATACAACCTTAGACCTGGCAATGGAGTTTTCCCCCATTTGCCCAAATACAATACTCATTTTATCTAAAAGATTAGATTTTTGCATATCAGAATATAATTCTTGACCTTCTCTACTTCTTTCACCTACTCCAACGAAAACAGCGTTTGATGAGAACTTTTTATATATATTATTAATCAGTTCTTTAATTAAAACTGTTTTTCCTACACCGGCTCCTCCAAGTAGACCCATCTTAAATCCTTTTTGAAGTGGACAAAAGAAATCGATAATTTTTATTCCTGTCCATAAAATATCTCCATCAATTGTTATTTCATTAAATTTAAGATTTTTTTCATATATATTTTTTCTATTTTCTACACTTATCTTATCATCAGTTAGTAAATTACCATATGCATCAAATACTTTTCCTAATATTTCATCATTATATTGTATGGAAAGACCAGGACTATAAAATTTAACATCTAAGCCCTTTTTCAAACCGACAACAGTTCCTAGAGGAATACAAGTACAATAATTGGAATTAAGCGAAGCAATTTCGAATAAATAACAATTACCGTTTACTTCTGTTGATAACAAATTATTTATTGTTAGTTCTTGAGTATAAATTAACATTTCAACTCTTAAATCCGAAACGGTTATTATTTTTCCTACTATATCTTCTACCACCATAATTATTCCTCCTTTTTATTGATACTTCTAAAATTTCCGACAAGTTTTTTAAATTCTATTTCTTTTTTTATTTTTCTATCAAATTGTTTTTTTTCTTTTTCGATTTCATCTATCTTATCAAGCGCTTCTGTTGTTATTTGTTGCCTAACAACATTCTCTGCAGCATAAGAATTTAATTCTGCTATTCTTATTTCATAACTTATATAAAGCCCAATTAATTCTTGTAATATTTTATCAATATCACCTTCAATGGTAAAATCCTCTAATGAATTTATCTCCTCGTCTGCCGTAAAGTCCGTCGGGTATATTTTTTTTACAAGAACATCAACTTTATTAACATTATAGTAGTGATTATAAATTATATTTATTTCACTATGAGAAAAATTGTTCATGCTATCTAAGATAATCTCTTCGATTTGTTTATAATTTACTAAATACTTTTCTTTTTCTAAAAACAATTTTATTTTTTTATTCTTTTCGATCAATATTTTTTTCCCAATTAATATCTTATCACTATCTTTATCATTGTTTATTAATTTATTTATTTTGTTATTACTATTAGAACAAAATCCATAATCACTTGCAATATAAATATTTAATTTGGGTTTGTTAGATTTTGGTAATTGTATTTTTTTATCTAAGATCAAATTTTTGTTATTTATAATCATACAAATTAAGTTTGTTAACTCTTTTTCATATTCCATTACTATTTCTGCTTTTTTCTTTGATTTATCGAGTCTCAAAAGTGAATGAAAATTCATAACTTTTACCACATTTTTTACACTCACTTTTCTTCACCTGTTAAAAAAGAAAATTTTTCGATTATTTCTTCTTTAGTTAATGGAGAAAATTTATTTTGTTGTAATGACTGATTAATCATCCTACCATCCAATATTTTTTTCTTTAAATCGTCGCTCATTTCGTCAAAATTCGCCAATTCATATACCGATTTTGTTTCTAGATAACTTAATAGTTCTCTTCTAACTTTTGCACCAACTACTTTTATGTCATCATCCTGAACTGCTCCTCCAAGTCTCGACACCGACAAACCATAGTCAATCGCTGGTTTTTCACCTTTTAAAAAGTTATTTGCAGATAATACTATTTGTCCATCTGTAATCGATATTATGTTAGTTGTTATATAGTCTGTTATATCTCCAGCTTTTGTTTCAGTTACTGGCAATATAGTTATTGACCCTCCATTTTTATGTTGGCATCCTTTTTCAAGTAGTCTTGAGTGAGTATAAAATATATCCGATGGGTAAGCTTCTCTCCCTGGAAATTTCCCTATTAATAAAGCAATCTCGCGATAAGCATTTGCATGTCTTTTCAAGTCATCAATACAGACTAATACATCTAACCCAAGCTTTAAATACTCTTCTGCCATGGATAAACCTGCATATGGGGTTAAAGATAATACTGGAGTTTTTTCGTCATTACAAGCAGCAAGAATTATAGTATACTCCATTGCGCCTCTTTTATATAAATCATCATAAATCTGTTTTAATTCTTTTTTGTTTTTACCTATTGCTATATAAAAACAAACAACTTTTTTTTTTGTTTGGTTAGCAATTGTATCCAATAAAATTTGTGTTTTACCAATCTTTTTATCTCCAATTATTAATTGCCTTTGACCTTTTCCTATAGGATATATTAAATCAATTCCAGATAATCCAGTATATAATGGCCTTTCAACCGCTATTCTATCCATTATTGGAATCGTGGGGTTTTCTATATTTATTTCACGCGTTTTAACAAACTTTTTACCAGTCAAGAGGTCTGTTCCAAATATGTCGATAATTCGTCCTATTCCCTGTTCAATAAAATAAGTTTTATAAGTTTCACCCTGTGATTTTACAATATCTCCAATAACTAATGGCTTTGTTTGCTTTACAAGCGAAACGATTATAGAATTTTTAGATATATTACTAACATAACCTATGGCTTTATTATCTATCTCTACTTTCTCAAAAAACGAAACGCCTTCTAATCCACTTACTTCTATAATGTAGTCCTGGATTTTTATAATTTTCCCAAATTCATAAACGTTGTTATTATCTTTGATTGATGAAATTTTAGTAAGTAATTCTTCCTTTATTTCATTCATTATAAATCCCCCCTCACACTATAGTCATATGTTTTATTCTTGTAATTAATAATTATCCCACTAAAAATATTAGTATTATGTATTAACTTTACATTTTTATGTATCTTCGTATAATCTTTAGTTAAATCGCTCGTTTCAATGTAAATAAACGGATCTGATTTAAGTTTTTGATTAGTTATGTACTTTTTAAAATTACCTATAGAAATTTTTTCTTGTTGCAAATAATTATCAAATATTTCATAAAATTCCACATCAAGATTAGATTTTAGAAAATCTATTTTTTCTTTTTCGTTCATAGTAGACAATGTTTCTAAATCATATAAAGTTTCACCATCTAATATTTCATCTATATAATTTAATAATTCATATTTTTTTTCTAATATAATATCGTAATGTTTATTTATTATTTCTGTAATAACTTTAATTTCGTTAAATTCAAAATTTTCTCTAACAAACTTCATATTTTCATAAAAATTTTTTTCTTCGAAATCCGGTGTTTCAACATTTGAATATTTTAAATTTTTACTACTATCATTTGATATTTTTGTATTACCTTTATTCTTATCTTCTAATTCTTTTAATTCTTTATTTAATCTTTCTATTTTTTCTTCTTTTTCAGTTATGACTGAATCAAATACTTGTAATTCATTTAAATAAAACATTTTTGCATCTTGATTTATTCTCTTACTTGCATCCTTTATTAAAAATAAAGTTATTATTATCATTATTACTAAAATAATTGTTACAAACAAAACATTAATCATTTAAACTACCAACGGATTAAAAAATAGTAATAAGAATATAAATCCAAACAATAACAATAAGAAAATCGCATTGATTGTTAAAATTGTCATTATAGATTTAATAACTTCACTTTTGGTTTCTGGGTTTCTCCCTATTGCTTCTGCAACTTTTGAACCCAAAATTCCCATACCAATGCCAAGTCCTAAAAACGCCAATCCTAAAATTAAACCAATAGATGATAATGTTGCTGCATATACTTCTTCCATATTATCTCCTTTTTTAGTAATTCATAAATTTTCTATATAAATTTAAATTTATTGAATTATTATTATAAATTTCATTTTCTAATTTTAATATATATTCTAATCCAGTTTCATATGAAATTTTACTACTCCAACCATTATTGCTTGTAGCAGAATCAATATCAATTGAAACTTTTTCATATTCTACGCCATCTATGTATAGAACTAAATCTCCACTTTCTATGGCAAAACCTTCATTACAATCAAAATCAAAATATATATAATTATTTGTAACTTTTGTAATTTCAAAATTTATGTTTGCATCGAGTGTTCTCACGGTCAAAACATCTTCTGTATAAAAATATTCTTCGCCTTCAATTACTTCTCCATATCCAAAAGATATAGTATATTCTGAATTCCACAAGAGATCTCGTATTGTATATACTGTCTGTTCCTTACTAAGTTGATATCGAACTGTTGTATCATAACCTTCAATATTTCCAGTTATATCTAAATATACCATGCTATATTTACCTTCAGGATCAACAACTGAATAATTAACTTGTATAGAAGTACTACCTTCTACAATACTTGTCAATGAGGCATATTTTGCTAAAGTAATACTCGGTGATTCGCTAGAATCGCTAGTTGTATCACTAGAAGTAGAACCAGTTGTTCCAGAATAATAATTATCCGAAGAAGAAGAGTCAGTTGAATCTTCTTCTTCTTCAACCTCCACATATAAATTTGTACTACCATTAATTTTTTGTAAATCAATTGTGTTATTGTCAAAAACTATTGTTTCTGTTGCAACATTAAATATTAAATCACCAGTATTAATTGTAATTGGCTCTACTACTTTGAAGCTAACCTCATGATTTATCAATAATGCATTTCCATTTTTATCGATTACTACTAACAAATAATCACTCGTTTGAAAATTAGTAACACTAGAAGTTATTGAATCTGCCGCAATTAAATAAACGCGGTCACTTAATTTGTAAAAAGTAGTTTCACTTGTGTCTTTTATCTCTGTTTCATCACTGATTATGGACACCGATCCATCGCTATATACTTTGTAAGCGTCTCCATAAATATTTAGTGTTCCATTATTATTATTATACACTATCGGATTGCTTCCTAGCAATATAGATTCGTAACTATTTGAAAAATAATAATTATTATCCCATTTACTTTTGATAATTCCATCTGTTTCTGCATAATAAACTTCATAATCACTAGTAAATGTAATACTTCCAGATAATAATTCATATTCTGATTTATCCATATTTACATAAAGATAAACAAAATAACCAATGAGAGAAACAATGAATAATATTACAAGGGAGAATATTATAAAAGATATAGTATTTTTTTTCTTTTCCATAAATATCACCCTTATATTCCAATATAACTATATGTTTGTGAACCAGATGTCACTAAATAATTTCCTATATAAAATTGAACTTCAATATAATACGTCCCTGTGGAACTAAATAGTTCTGGCAACGTAAAGTAATAATAAGTTGATTCAGAATTTGTTATTAAAGTTGGAGTAAACTCAGCAACACCACTAATAGATGTACCAGATATACTATAAATCGAATATCTAATTGTATCTATATTTTGTAAATTATAGCTATTAAAGAATAGTATATCAACTCTAGATCTATCAATTGTATTACTAGAAGACCCCAATTCACCTAAGTCAACATCAAATTCGCTAGTCGCATATGCTGTATATTCTTTTGAATATAAAACGTATTCTGAAGAGTTTATTACATGGTTCGGATTAGTAACCACATTAACATTTATAGTATAGTTCGACATTGTTTCATATCCAATTAAAGAAAATTTTTTATTCAATTCATCAACGCTATAAGAATTATTTCTATATTCTTCTGGGGTTACATCATTGCCATTTGAATCATAAATATTAATAGTATACGTATTATCCACAATAACGGCTGAACTGTCAGCAATACTTACATAGAAAGATAATCCAATATCTGTATTTTGACTGGATATACCTATAAACGGCATATTTTGTTCATATAAGTAATAATATGTGCTTGCTTCACCAAGATTATAAGTTACTTCTGACTCTTCTTCTATTACTGTAGCCGTCGGAACCACTTTAATTAAATAACTATCAGAAAAAGTCAATTCTGAAGATAACTCTATTGGTACTATTTTTGACATATTTGTCATAAAATATTCGTCGGCAGGAATATCAATATCTAGTAAGACATATTCTCCATCAACCAATTTATAAATATAATAATTAATTTCGTCATATCCGCTTATTTGCCCCAGTGTATAGTTAATACTTAAATACTTATAAGCATGTGATGGATTAAATAACTCAACCGATAAATCTGATATTTCTACATCTGAAAGTGTAGAAAAATAATAATTATTTCCAACACTTCCATAGTAAGTGTCATATAGATATTCTTTAACCTCAGTTCCGTCATTATCAACTATTACATAAAATTTCATATAATAGTAAGTTTGAGGTGATAAACCAGAAATAGTAAAGTTTGTTGACGAATTTTCAAATTCAGTTATATCATATTCTAAAACATTAAAAAGTGTAGCTTGAGTACCTAATATATTAGTCTCATATAATTCGACATATAAAATATCATCTACTATTGTTGTATTTGAATTTAACTCAATAACTGGATAAACATCCGCCGATGTTAACTTAACATCTATATTTAATTTATTATCAGAAATTAAATTGATTGCAGGTATAATATAGTCAAAATTAATTATTCCAGAACCGTCTGTAGATAGTGCTTCTTGACTAACACTTTTTAATACAAAATTTCTATAAGAGTAAGAAATTCCACTACTGCTCATAGTTAAATTCCATGTCATCGTCTTACTATTTATTAAGCTAGTTAAATCTAATGACTTAGATGTATTTGAAAAATTATAGTCAAATAAAGAACTCGTAGCATCTTCTTTATAAATCAATCCGTAATCATCATCGGAAGACGATACATAATAGTTTCCAGAAGTTTCAATTGTTTGGATTGCAACATTAGTTGAATCTAATTCAAATCCAATATCGCCATCTACATAATTAGCACTTACGTTAACTTCAATATCTTCCCCGATAAATTCATCTATATAAAATAAATCTATAGCTAATACTCCCTCGTCATGAATCATATTTTCTTTTGTTAATGTTTTTCCGTTAGAAGTGAAACTAATGTCAAATGATACTATATTATCTAACGCATTTTCATCACTAAAATAATCGTCAATGCTAACTAATACTTGATTATTCTTTATTTCTAGACTATAAGTTATTTTTTCCAATTCCTGATTAGTTGTCCATGGCAAAGTTTGAAAAGTTACTGCTGTCGGACTTACGTTATTATACAATACATAATAGCCAGTTGCTGTCATTGTTCCATCAATATACATGTTATCAACTAAAATTTCAGTGTATGCACTATTGGTTTTTAATATTTCATTGTGTTTTGTAGTTCCATTAATTTTAAATGATACATTGCTGTTATATAAAGAGTGATCCACGTCGCTGTATATGTATTTAAATATAGCCGTTTCATTATCGTTAGAATCAGCTACATATAAAGATATAGTTGGTGACTGTTTTACCGGATCTATATCTATTGATCTAAAAATAATATCAAGTTCTGTAGTATCATATGGATAAACAGAGTCAACTTCACCATCAAAATCAAGATCCAAATCGGCTTCCATCGTGAAGTAATATTCATTACCTCTAGAAAAATTAAGTTCTTCTGACGAACCATATTCCTGAGTTTCATCTAACCAAAAGTACACTGATTCTACTGGTTCAGTTCCTTCAAAAACAATAACTTTTGTATATTTAGATAGTATTTCCCCAGTTTCAGCATCATGAACATAATAACGAATTTCTTTTGTTATACCATCTGTATTATCATAATATGGTCTTATTTTGTATCCGACTATTGTATCTGAAGCTAATGTTGAATCATAATATTCGCCAGCATCCTTGTTTCTAATAATTTCTACATCAAAAGCGTCATCTGGGTCTGAAGGTAGAGGTGGAATAAAGGCATTTGTTTTTACTATTATAGAATTACTTTCAATTGGCAATTCATTCTTATAATCGGTGTAATCATATGCAGCGGTAATAGTAATTGTGTAATAAGCCTCTGTTAAATCCGCATTTTCCAAGCCAAAAAATTCCGGTGTAAGTGAAGATACATTATAATAATATTTATCTGCTAAATCACTTTCGTATGGGCTGGTATTATTATCATATACATTTATTGTCCTTACTGGTGTTGAAGTAGTTGTTTGTCCAGGATATAAAGTAAATGTTAAGCCGGTTAATGTAGAAGCTTCTAAATCTGTATTTTCTTCACCTTCCATCAAACTAAAATCAGCAACAAACGAATATTGTAAATCTATAGTGGTTTGTGATAAATTTGCTACCATTGCATCAGGTTCTTTAGTATTTACAATTACTTTTCCTAAATAAGCTTGGTCTATAATTTCATTCCCATCTTGTAAATTAACACTAGCAAATACCGAAATTGTATATGTTTCATTAGAACGAAGATTATTTATATCTACCGGAACAGTTAAACTTCCTGATGTTGTAAATGATTCACTAATTCCCAATGAATTAGTATACACAACAGTAATATAATTTTCATCTGACAATTGTACAGTGTTAAATTCATCATAAATTTGTAATATTCCAGAAATACTTTCAAAAGTTACTTCTGATTCATTGAATGTTATAGTTGGAAATGCAACTCCATCAAGTGTCATTACGTTACTATAATTACTATCATACTCTATTGTTTTTTCATTATCATAAAATTCCGCTACCACTTTATAAACATATGGTACCCCTCTGTATAAAGTGACATCGTCAACACTAACTGACACACTACCTAAAGAACTTTGATTAATAATAAGAACTGGTTCAGTTGTTTCTAAATCAAGCCTGTTATCATAAATTTCATATCTATAATTTACAACTCCATTATTAGTATCTGTTGTAGTACCTAAAAATAGATCAAATGAAGATGTTGTTTTATTTATATAGTAATTAGTATCACCAAGTATTGGTTTTTCTTTTAAGGTTGTATAAGAGCCGCTAATTTCAAATCCATTACTTATAACTGAACCATAATATAAGAAATTACCAAGTTGTATAGTATAATTTGTATCAGCTACAAGATCAGAAAAGGTAAGTTCTATATCCTCAGCTGAAACATTGAATATTGTCTTTGTTTCTAAAAGAATACTGTTTTTATCATACAATAGCACATCTAAACTTTGAACCTTAGTAGAATCTCCAAAACCAATAACTACACTTATTTCATTATTTGTTAAATAATTCTTTTCTATTGTAACTCCGACTTCTTCAGTTCTTATTATTTTAGATAAAAAGTCTTTTGTATACGTTATACCTTCTATTTCGTAACTCGCAGTTGATATTAAAGTGTATTCTGTATTAGGAATTAAATTTTCTAAATAAATTGAAATATTATAAACACCATTTGAATCAGTTTGAGAATGAACTGTTGCTCCTGTTTGATTATTTATTAATTTTGTTGTTGTGTTTGAAACAAGCATTTGAAGCTCATCTTCAATATAGATAGTTGCATCTAATTTTATTGATGAAGTTTCTAAATTAACGACAGAAAACGATGGTAGTGTTATTTCCTCGTAATCATCATAAGAATCCGTTCCACTAGAAGTAGAACCAGTATATCCAGAATCATAATTTCCTCCAATACTTCCTCCACTTGTAGATGAATCTTCTTCGTCCTTCTCTTCTTCTACAGGTAAAATTTCGACATTGTCAGAAGCATCAATAACCATTTGCGATAAATTCAACAGTTCTTCGCCATCTTTGTAAATATACTTATTGCTAAGATTTAATTCGATATCTTCACCAATATATATCTTGGCATCTTCGTTAATTGTTTGATATGTAACTGTGTTGTTATATAATTTAATAACACCTTCATCAACAAATTCCACTACTATATAATTACTTACTTCTGTTATTTCTCCCTCAGTAAGCCCCAAAGAAATATTATCATCAACTATCAAATATTTTGTACTTGATATTTTCCATATTAAACTATTAAATTCTAATACTGACTCTAAATTACTTATTTGATAACCAGAAGTCGTACTTTGTAATATAGAATTTGCAAATATATTGTAATAAATAATTGTCTCAGTAGAATTTTGATCAAGACTTACTAACACACCATTTTTAAAAGCGCTTATGGATCCATCTGAATAATGCAAGAAATTCTCTGTAGATACGTATGCTGTATTTCCATCGCTATCGCTGAATTCTATTTGTTCATTAGATGTTTTATATTGACTATCATCTGTAAAAAAATATTTTTCCACACTATTATTAGCAGATTGTAAATTAGATAGAATATACCCGTCACTGTAAAAATTACTATATGCATTTTGTCTTTGCTCTATCGCACTGTATATAAACAGTCCAAAAACAAACAATGCTATAATAAAAATGCTACTTAAGATTACATTATTTTTCATATACAGCCTCCAAATACTATTATTATTACAATAATACCACATTATTTTGTTATTTTCAACAAATACCTAAAATTTGATTGATAATAATCAAACTTAATTTTATAAGATTATTACTATTATAGTTAAACACTTTTAATATTTTATACATCAATAATATTAAAAATATTTTTCTTTTAGGTATTTATAAACACTATTTATAATTTTGTGAATAGTATACTAGTGAATAAAGGAGTGGAATATATGTGTAATAACCAAGGATGCGATTGTATTACAGAAATTTTAAATGTTATTTATATACTACAAAAAAATTCTGATTGTAATGATGCTTGCTTAGAAACTTGTGACAGAGGATTTTTAAGTTGTAATGCTACCGCGTTAAATTGTAATACTCGACCAGTAATGATTTATACTAGCTGTTCTAACGGAACGGCATGGTCTATGCCAATTAGTAAAGATCCAACTATAACTGATACATCAGATATTTTTAGAGTAGAAAAATTAGAAGGAAACTGTGTAACATTTAGAGTTTTAACTGCTAATACAGATTCAGATGAATCTAGTATTCCGTATGTTGCTACTAATTCGTTTTTTACCGTAAATATGAATTGTTTTTGTGTAATTAGATGTTTAGCAGACACTTATGTAGAATGTATTTAAAAATAGGCTTAAAAGCCTATTTTTTTACGTTTCTATATTTTTTATTTTTGCTATGTTAATCAATTCATTATCAATAGTAATTAAATTTTTATTCTTTCTTCCAATGATTGTTTTTTCTAATTTTGTACCATCTAAAAACTCTATTTTTATTATACTTTTATACATATAATTTGATTGATTGAAAATTCTATTTATTTTTTGTTCGATTGTTAAATAATCTTTTTCAACTTCTTTTATGTCTTTATTTATATCGACTAATTCTTTATTCGATGAATAAAAGATGCGATCGTTATTTTTTAATTCTTTTTCAATTTTATTAACAAAAATGCGAGGTAATTTTTTTTCCATACATCCTCCTAATTAAGTATATGTTTATTTTATAGTTTGTTCACAAGAAATAAAGATAGACTATAACCTACAACCAAAAATATAATCGCAATTAGAATTTCAAGTATATTATAATTTTTAGTTAATGTTAATAGAATCATTGAAATAATTGAAGCAATTAATGAGCTATATATTATCTGGTTTGTTGTATTTTTAGCGGTTCTAAAGCAATAATTTATTACTTTTGATATAATTAATATACCAAATATAACACCAGTTAAAACACTTATATAATCATATATATTAATTATTAAAAAACTATAATTCAAAATATTACATATCATTTCTAAATATATTTCGTAATATCCTAAGGACATGAGTAAAGCAGTTCCACTTATACCAGGTATAATCATTGCCGTTGCTTCTAGAAAACCTATAAAAAACAAGTTAAAGTAATTATAATCACTAATTTTATTTGTTCCATTTATATTAAATAGAAAGATAAATATCAAAATACATAATGTTATTTTAATATATTCTCGTTTATTTCTAATAGTGACTTTTCTTTTGAAACAAGGAACAGAGCCAATTATTAATCCAATAAAAAGTAACATAGTTGATAAATAATATTTATTTAAACAATAAAAAATAATAGTCGAAAATAAATTTATTGATAATATTATTCCCAGTCCTAATATAAACATGAATGTAAAATCTTTTTTTAAATTCTTTATAGGATTACACAAATATTCAATACTTCTTTCATACACTCCAAATGCTAATGCAATTAGAGAACCACTTACACCTGGTATTACTTTACCAATTCCTATTATCATTCCTTTTACAAATAATATTATATTATTCATCGCTTCACCTATTTTATAATATGTTTTATTTATAAAAAAAGACTATAAAAAAATAGTCATAATTTTATGACTATTCAATAAATAAATTATTTAGACTTTTTCTTTTCAAATCCTGTTTTCATATTTTCATTACGTAAAGTTAATAATCTTATTATATTTACACTGTCTTCTATAGTGAACTTTATTTTAACCTTTTGCTTATTCTTAAACACAAATATTAAATATTTACTTTTTTTAGAAGAGCCTAGATTAGTTACGATTCTTTCATATGTCCATTCTAAATCGTCTAATTTAAATACTTTTATTTTATGTCCAATTGCAACAAAGTAATTAAATGTTAAGATAAATTTTTTCCCTTTAAATAAATACGGACCTATTTCTAGTTCATTGAGCACGGATTCCTTCTTAACATCTTTTTGATATAAGGCTTTTATTCCCATTCTTCTGAAAACTACAATAATCAATAATAGTAATAATAGTAGTAATATGGCTGATATAGTATAAAATACTATAAATTCATTTCTGATAGAATCTCCATAAGCATTAAATTGCACATCAAGAACAACGCTTCGTAATTCATCTTCTGTAAGAGCAGTTCCAAAATTATCCATATAAGTATCAATTACATTGTCGATTATACCCTCTTTATCTCCTGTAAAAACCTCTAATTTTCCAGTTAATGTTCTTGCTTCAGTTTTTCCAAATAAAGCAACTGCTTCTTCTCTTTGAACCAAACCAATTAGAATATAACCGTCAAGATCAATATCAACAAAATTACCTTTTTCTGTTGAATCTACATTAAAATATATTTCTGTATCATATATTTTCTCGTAATTAATAATAGTATACTTGTTAGTACATTGTTCGATATCTGAATAACTTTCCACAACACAAGGGTTGTTAAATATAACATCAAAATCAACATTAAGTATAAAGTAGCTAGAAAACAAAATTATTATAGCGGCTAATAAAAATAATATTTTATACATATTTTTTTTATATAATCCTTTTTTTATTTTTTCCATAATCTCAATCCCCTTTATTATTTTAATTATAACATATTTTTTTAATATTCATCTAAAAAATTAACTTTTTCTTCTTTATGATAACCAATAATTGTGTTTAGATTTATATTTGTTGTGGCATTATAAATGTTTTTGTCAACTGCATTATTTTCTTCTTTTAATACTTTAATTAATTCTTTTATTTTTCTTCTAGCTGAAGTTTCTTCTTTGTTTGCTACTTTTTCAGTAAATTTGCATGCACAATTGATAAAATTAAGTTCATTATAATTAACCCATTTTATTATGTCTTCTTCTTTTATAAAATAAAGTGGCCTTATTAGTTCCATTCCTTCAAAATTGGTACTGTGAAGTTTTGGCATCATTGTTTTGAAATCTCCTGCATAAAGTAAACTCATTAAAGTTGTCTCAATAACATCGTCAAAATGGTGTCCTAAAGCTATTTTGTTACAACCTAGTTCTTTTGCCTTGGAATATAAATGCCCTCTTCTCATTCTTGCGCATAAATAACAAGGTGATTTATCCACTGTAGTAACTACTTCAAATATATCAGTATTAAATACATGTATATTTATATTTAGTTTTTTTGCATTTTCTTCTATTTTTTTTGCATTTATCTCATTGTATCCAGGATTCATAACGATAAATTCTAAATCAAATTTAAAAACATTATGCCTTTTTAATTCTTGCATACATTTAGCTAACAGAAAAGAATCTTTTCCGCCACTTATACACACGGCTATTTTATCATTTTCTTTTATTAATTCGAATTCTTTTATAGCCCTGACAAATTTAGTCCATATTTCTTTTCTATATTTTTTTATTATTGTTTTTTCTATAACTCTATATTCTTCCATAAATTTCACCTAATAGATTATATCATATATTATCTAACCAGATTAATAATTTTTCTGGTATATTCAAATTATTATTTTTTCCTCTTCCAATTAATATTTCTTTTCTATTTTCACCATGAAAGTCACTTCCACCAGTTATTAATTTTTTTCCTTTTAAACAAATGTCAACTAAATAATCACTTTGTTCTTTTGTAAATTGCGAATAAAAGCATTCAATTGCATCTATTTTGTGATTCGCTAAAATAATGTTTAAAATATCTAAAGAATGCTTTTCATAAACAAATATGTGCGCTAAAGAGGATATTCCACCAGATTGTTTTATACCCTCTAAAACCGTATCAATTGGTGGGAAAACATCAGTCACATCGACAAATATTTCACTATTTGGGTCTGTTATAGTTCTATAAAATGAATTACCATTTAACAAATAAAAATATTTTTTATTTTGTTCAAACTTAAGTATTGAATTTTTTATGTATTCAGAAGGTCTTTTATGTTTTTTTTCGTCATAGTTTATAACAAAATCATTAGGTAGATATATTCCTTTTTCTTTATATGTTTCATATGCTTTTTTTAAAAGATATTGTTCAAATTCACTTTGAGTTAAATAATTACATTTAGCAATGAATTTTTTCATTTTTTTTATATCTATATTATATCCTAGTATTTCTATGATAACACCTACGCATACCGTCCTAAGTTCAACTCCTGTTACTAAATTACCATCATATAAATTTTTATCTAAATCAAAATAAGCATCAACGCTCTCGTGATCTGTTATCGAAAAATATTTTAGTTCCATTTCGTTTGCTTTTTTTAATAAATAATTTGGTTCATATGTTCCGTCCGAATAAATTGTATGACTATGTAAATCTATTTTGTTCATAAAACTCTCCTATTTGTATAAATTAATTATATCAAACATTTTTGTTTTATGATATAGTTTATGTGGAGGGATGATATGAAAAAAATATTTTTAATAATTGGTTGTCTTTCATTGTTTGTACTTAGTTTTTCTTTTATTTTAATTAAAAATGATTTTTTTATTGAAACCATAGAATATACTATAGAAAAAAACACTGAAGTATACTCAGAAATTTATATACATGATTTTATTGACTTTGATTATTTAGAAATTATAAGTAAAAACGATTTAATAGATACTTCTAATTTAGGTAAACAAGAAATTGTTATTGAATATATTGATTTAGATAATATTAAAAATTATTTGACAATTTATTTGGAAATTATCGATTCAACTAATCCCTTAATTAGTAGTAGTTCTTCTTATACTGTATTACAAAATAGTGAGTTAACTTTATTAGATTCAATTCTATGTGGGGATAATTATGATGCTTTCTTAAGTTGTGAAATTATTGGTGATTATGATACGTCAGTAATTGATAGTTATCCACTTTCTTTTTACGCTGTGGATAGTAGCGGTAATGAAACAACAAAAAATTTCACACTCAATGTTGTTGAAAAGACAAATAGTAGTTCTTCTGAAGTTACCGGTGTTTTAATTGATGATTTTATTGATTTATATAAGACAGATAACACTAAAATAGGAATTGATGTTTCTGTTTGGCAGGGAGAAATTGATTTTTCTAAAGTAAAAGAAGCTGGAGTTGAGTTTGTTATCTTTAGAATTGGTTATGGTCATAATTATAACGGAGATATTATTTTAGATTCAACATTTGAATACAATTTAAAGAACGCTAAAGAGGCTGGCCTTGAGGTTGGGATTTATTTCTTTTCTTATTCTATCACATCAAAAAGTGCTATAGAACAAGCAAGTTGGGTAATTGAACAACTTGATGGGGTTGAACTTGATTTGCCAATTGTTTATGATTGGGAAACTTGGAGTGGATTTAATAATTATGAAATGAGTTTTTATAACTTAAATCAAATGGCATCTTCTTTTTTAGAAGAAATTATTGATAATGGTTATGATGCTATGTTGTATTCGAGCGCATATTATTTAAATAATATATGGGATATTGATTATCCAACTTGGCTTGCACATTATACGAGTGAGACTGATTATGATGGTCAATACTATATTTGGCAACAAACAGATAAAGGAATAGTAGATGGGATAGATGCATTTGTAGATTTAAATGTATTATATGTAGGGAATGTTTATGAATAGATATAAAGAAATATTAATTATTAGTGTTGTTTCGTTTTTTATTATTTTTTTGAGTAGTCATTTTTTTGATTATGCTAGTTTTAATAATACTGAGATAGCTGAAACTGCTAAAGTTATTGAAATTACTAGTGTTGAAGAAAGTGATTATGGTTCGACTATTGTTTTTGATGCTAAATTAACTTCAGGTGATATGAAAAATGAAATTGTAAGCGTTACTCAACAAATCGATAGTTACTATGGATATAATTCTAAGGAAGTTATCGAAGATGATAAAATTATAATTACCAGTTATGATAACGAAACGTTTGCGTATGTTTGTCATAATAGAATTGGTACAATTGTATTTTTACTTTTTATATTTATTGCCTTAATATTTGCAATTGCAAAGTTTAAAGGAATTCCTACTTTGTTATCTTTAGTTATTACTATTTGTACAATATTTTTTGTTTATATTGCAGGTATATTAAATGGTTTTAATGTTTATTTACTAACAATTTTAGTTATTACCTTTATTATCTTAACTAATTTAACTTTACTAAATGGATTTAATAAAAAGACTTTGGGTGCGATTGTTGGTAATATTTTAGGAATTACTATTGCCGGTATTGTAGCTATAATATTTAACCATTTATTTAGATTAACGGGTATTTTAGACCAAGATTATATATATTTAACGCTTTTAGAGGGTGTTTCGATAGATTTGGTTGGAATAATTTGGGGCGGATTATTAATTGCTGCTTTGGGCGCTATAATGGATGTATCAATGTCTTTGTCTTCTTCTTTATATGAATTATCTAAAGAAAAAGACGCAACTTTCAAAAAGTTAGTAACTTCTGGAATGACTATCGGTCGTGATATAATTGGAACAATGATCAATACTTTAATATTAGCTTATGTTGGAAGTTCTTTAGCTATTATTTTATTATTTACTGCGTACAGTAAAAATATATTGATAATATTTAATTTAGAAATGATTATAGTTGAAATTACTCAATCAGTCGTTGGTAGTATAGGAATTTTATTAAGTGTTCCTGCAACTGTTATATTCTGTGCTTATCTATATACAAAAAAAGATGTTTAACATCTTTTTATTTTTTATAACTAACTAGATATCCAATTGTCGCGGCTACAAAATCTCTTAATTGCGTTACTGAAGCTATTGAAGAAACATTTAATTGAGCAAAATTTCTTATATACAATAATAACACAAGTGAAATAATTCCAATTGATGCTACTACATATAGTTTAGTTTCGGTAAAAATAGGTTTATTTTCATCTTTTTTTGAATTACCTAAAAAGTACCCGAATATACTTGCTGCTGATGTTCTTATTACAATGTCAATTTCGCTTGATTGTTCTAAAGCAAGTTCGTTAAATACTACATTAAAAATAATTTGTAAAAATAACAACAATAAGAAAATTAATAAAAATTTTTCTGCAATGGATAAATCTAGTTTTAATTTTTTCATATATAACACCATTATATGATATTAATAGATTAAAAGTTTGTATAATCAAAATTAATTATTTAAAATGAATAAAATATATAATTGACATTATCATGATTAAAATAATAAAGAAGCATAGCACTATTATCCCAACATAAGACTTTTTAGATTCAATTTCCTCATCATCTTGAAAATCTTCTTTTGATAAATTAAGACCTTTTGTAAAAAATGATTTATCTAAATCTCTTGTAGCTTCTTTTATAGCATTTTTATTTATTTGCGATGTCTTAATAATATCCGAAAACATATCATTAACTAAGTCATCATTAGACATTATAGATAATTTTGGTTCATCTTCTAATTGAGTTTGTTTAAAACGTTCTTTATTTTTTTGTCTTAGTTCTTCAATATTTATGCTTTGAAACTTTTGTTTTTCCTCTACTTGTGGTCTTTTTTCTTTTGCTTCTTCCATAAGTTCTTTCAAATCATAATTTTTTAGTATCTCTTTCTGCTCTATTTCTACTGTTTCTACTGTTTCTGCTATTTTTGTCTTCTTATATTCTTCTCTTGTTAATATTAAAGATTTGATTTTTTCTAAGTCAACTTCTTCTTTATTTGGAACTTTAATAATTCCTTCAACAGTATTATATTCTTTTATATTAATAACTTTTTCGCTTTCGCTTTGTTGTTTATTTAAACGACTTCCGACACTACTAGTTTCAACATATCTTTCCATTCTGCTCTTCATACATGCAACTCCTACTATATTAAGTTTATCATATATATGCTTTTTTTTAAATATCTAACTTGATTTTTTCTTCTTTTTTATATATACTTTTAGTGGAGGAAATTTATGGAAAATATAAATGTAAACAAAGGTGCTTGTATAAGTTGTGGTGCTTGCCAAAGTATTGCACCTGATACTTTTGAATTAAACGAAGACGGTGTTGCTGAAGCAAAAAATCAAACTATTACAGAAGATGCTATTGAAGCAAAAAATTGTTGTCCAACGTCTGCAATTGAAATAAACGAAAATTAAAAAGAAGAGAAATCTTCTTTTTAAATTATATTTGTAAATATATGAACTGCTAGTTTCATTGTATTGTGTCTAATAGTTTTATCTTTTATAATTACTAAATTATCACTTATTATATTTTTAACTAATTTTTTTGTTTCTTGTTTATCATAAATAACAAGTTTTTTTTGTTCTAAAGTTTCATATTTTGAAACTATTTTTTTATTTATTTTTCCATCATTTATGATGATAGTATCAAGGTATCTTGGTTTTATTTCTTGATTAATTACTTTAACGTGGTCGCTTACTTTAAAATCTTGTGTTTCACCTGGCTGCGTCATCATATTGCAACAATAAATTAATTTTGCATTTGATTCATTGATTGCTTTTTTTATACTCTTAGAAATTAGATTTGGTAATAAAGACGTATACAGACTACCCATACTAAAAACAATTGCATCTGCATTTAATATTTTTTCTATTACTAATTTATTTATTTTTGGTTCTTTTTTATAGAATACATTGTTTATTTTTAATGGTGAAGACGTAATTTTGTGTTCACCTTTTATTATACTATTATCTTCCATAATTGCTGACAATTCAACAAAATCATCAGATAGTGGAAGTACTGTTCCTTTTAAATTTAAAATTGTTCCCAAAGACTCAATTCCTTTTGACATATTATCACTTATATCAAATAATCCAGTTAATAATAAATTACCCATTGCATGACCTTCTAGTGAACTTTCTTTATCAAATCTATAGGATAATAATTTTTCTACTAGCGGTTCGACTTCGGAAAGTGAAATTATTACTTTTCTCAAGTCACCAACTGCTGGAGTTTTAAATTCTTTTCTTAACTTACCAGTGCTGCTTCCATCGTCACAGACCGATACAACTGCTGTTATATCTAATGGAAATTTCTTTAATCCACTTAGTAAACATGATAATCCGGTCCCACCACCTAAAACAACAACTTTTTTATTCATAAGATCTCCTATATATTTATTTTCGCTTCGTTATAAAGTTGCTTTACTTCTTTAGATGTTAAATATCTATATTCCCCACTTTTTAAATCCATCACATTTAAAAATGAATATTCTTCTCGTTTTAACTTTTCAACTGAATAACCAACAGCTTCAAACATTTTTTTAACTTGATGATTTCTTCCTTCGTGAATTTCTAATTCAATCAATGAAACATTATTCTTTTTATCAAGTTTCTTTATTTTTAATTTAGCTGGCGCTGTTTGTTTTCCTTCTATTATTACTCCACGTTCTAAAGTTTTTAATTCGTGAGTTTTAATAATCCCTTCTATTTTAGCAATATATATTTTTTTTACTTCACTTTTTGGATGCATTAATAAATTTGCTAATTCTCCATCATTTGTCAACAATAAAGCTCCTGTAGTGTCGTAGTCTAATCTACCTACAGGATATAATCTTTTTTGTGTTTTTATTAAATCAATGACTGTTTTTCTATCAAATTCATCTTTTGTAGAAGTTATTACACCTCTTGGCTTATTAAGTAAAACATATTCTTTTTCTTCAAATATTATTTGTTTTCCTTTTATCATTACTTCGTCATTACCATTAACTTTTGTTCCAAGTTTAGTTATAATTTTCCCGTTTACTCTTACATTTCCATTTAATATTTCTTCTTCTGCTTTTCTTCTTGAGCAGTATCCACTGTTTGCTATTACTTTTTGTAATCTTTCCATAAAATCACCTGGACTTAATTATATATTAAATAGTTTAAAATAGCAACTAAAATAATATGTTACAAATTAGTATACTACTTATTATTCCTATTAAATCCGCTAAGAGTCCTGCATACAGTGAATATTTTATTTTTTTTATTCCTATACTACCAAAATATAGTGTTAATACGTAAAAAGTGGTATCTGTTGAACTTTGTATAACACTTGCTAATTTTCCAATAAAACTATCTGGTCCAAGATTTTCATAAATACTATTAAGTATCGCTAGTGAAGCTGTTCCTGATATTGGCTTTATAATTATCATAGAAATTATTTCACTGTTGATTGTATTACTAAAAAGACTAAATATATAATTTAATAATCCACTATTAATAAATATATTCACTCCAAAAATCATCGCTAATAAATTTGGGAATATAGTTAATATCATTTTAAAGGATTCCATGCTTCCTTCTACAAAGGAGTCATAAATATCCACTTTTTTAATTACACCATGAATAATTATAAATAAAACGAATAGCGGTATAATATAATTTGTAATATTATTCATAAATTTTATATAAAATCCTATCTATTAATATAGCAAAAAATAATGATGTAATCGTTACTAAAATGGATGCAAAAATTGTTTGAGATGGATTTATGCTTCCATAATTCATTCTTAACGCTATTACAGTAGTTGGTATTAATGTTACGCCTGCTGTGTTTATAACGAGAAATGTTATCATTGATCTACTTGCTTCATTTTTTTTGTTATTTATAGTTTGAAGTGATTGCATTGCTTTTAATCCAAACGGTGTTGCTGCACTTCCTAATCCTAAGGCGTTTACTACTATGTTAGATGATATCAAGGATAAGCTTTCATGATTTTTTGGAATATCTGGGAAAATATGTTTTAATAACGGGCTTAATTTTTTTGATAAATAATTTAATAGTCCTGAATTTGATGCTATTTGCATGATTCCTAACCATAATGCTATAACTGGAAATATTTGAAAAATTAAATCTAAGGTGTTTTTTGATGAAAATAAAATTGTTTCGTTTATTTCGTTTATATTACCACTTAGTAATGAAAATAAGATTCCACTTATTATAAAAAAACTCCACACTTTATTAATCATTAAAAATCCAATTTAGTATTTTTTTTAAAAGACTAATATTTTCTTCTTCTTTTTTTGTAATATAAACCTTTGTTGAATATATTTCTTTATCCCCCAATAATACCGTTAATGTTCCTATTTCATCATTATTTTCATATGTTCTTAATTTATTTAAATTAAATTTAATTATTACGTTATTTTTTTCACTTTCCAATAGTAAATAATTAAAATTTTCATTTATATAAAAATTATATCCGGTATAATAATTTTCATTTAATATATCAATATTTCCTTCTTTTAATATTTCGTAATTTGTTAGTGTTTCAAATGCTTCTTCAAATAAATTTTGATGGTCTTCGAAGTCATTGCCATCGTTTAGCGTTACTGCGACTAAATTTATATTATTGTTAGAAGCTGTTGTTACTAACGTTCTTTTAGCAATTTCTGTATATCCTGTTTTTCCTCCTGTACAAAAATCATATGAATCTAATAATCTGTTTTTATTATCCCAATAATAACTATTTAAATTTGTAGTTACTTCATAATAACTTGTGGATGTTATTTGTTTATATTGTTCATTTTTCATTGCATAACTTGTTAATAATGCCATATCATAGGATGTTGAATAATTCGCTTTTTCTTCATCTAGTCCACTTGGATTATTAAATGTTGAATTAGTCATATTTAATTCTTTGGCTTTTTCATTCATTAAAATTACAAATTCTTCTACAGTTCCTCCTACATAATTTGCAATCGCTAATGCTGCATCATTTCCACTTCTTAACATTAGTCCAATTACTAAATCTTTTAATGTTATTTCTTCTGTTTGTTTTAAATATATTGATGATCCATATGCCGTATTTATTTCATCTCCAATTGTTACCGTTTCTTCTAATTTTCCCGATTCAATAGCTAATATGGCAGTCATTATTTTTGATATACTTGCGACACTTCTTATTTCGTGTATATTGTTTGAATATATTATTTTGTTATTATCCATATCCATCAATATTGCTGATGTGGCACTTGTTTCATAAGCCAAAATAGTGTTTGGTATTAGCAATAGTAAAATAAGTAATATTTTCATTTCATCACCTATTTAATAGTATGAAAAAAAGACTAAAATAGTCTTTAATAATTATACATTCCGTTTATTTTGTCAAGTTCAGTTTGTGATAATTCATCTATGTTCCATTCATCTTCAACTTTTGTTAAATCTATATTTAATGTATATACAACTGTAGCTGTATTATTTTTAAATGCATCTAGCTGATAATCTACAAATAATTTATGACTATAAATACCTTCTTCATTAAATTCATCTGGATTTAAAGATAAGTATTCATTACTTTCATTTATTACTTTATAATGATCTGTTACTGTTATTTCAACTGTAACAATGGCAGTGTCACCATCTATTACTTCGTCTTTTATTGTGTATTTTAAGCTTTGATAATGATTAGACATTATTTCTATATATGTTTCTCTTTGATCTGTATTAAAATTTTCATCTTGCGCAGCTACGTTAGTTAAATCTGTTACTACGTCATCATCTAACATTTGATATTTTTCAAAGAATATTTCTGTTTGTCTTGTTGGTGTATTAGTCATGTCAGTACCACATCCTGTTAGTAAAAAACCAAATAAAAGTAACCATATTATTTTCTTCATTTTATTCCTCCTAACCATATTATGTTAAAAATTATTTTTTTTATACGTTATCTACTAATATTATTTCCATTATGTTTGTCATAAATTTACTAAATTCATTATAGTTTTCAGTTAGTTCTAAAGTTAGATTATTATATAAATTTCCTTTTATATTTTTAAAATACTCATAATGTATATATTTTAGTTTTTCTTTATTAATTAAATACAAGAAATTAATTATATTTTTTTCTTCTTCTTTTTTATTTTTGGAAGTAAAAAAATTTATGTTTTTTCTACATAATAGATCTAATTTTAAATTTATCGTATTAATGAGCTTACTTATTTCTCTTACTTCTTGTTCTTCATCTAAAAGCAACTTACTATATTTATATATTTCTTGGTTTTTATTTAATCCTATAGCTAACACTTCTTCACCATCAGTTAATAAACAACATTTTTTAATAAATGAATCTTTTCCCTTTATAATTTTTTTGTTTTCTATTTCATTTATATTAAATATTTTACATTTATAATGAATAATTTTTTTTAGTTCTTTTGTTGTTGTTTTATATAATGGAATTTTTTTTATATTAATTATTTTATCTTCTTTTTCCCATTCGAAAAATTCAATTATTTCTTTTTGAAAATTTAGACTTATATCGTATATATATGTCATTTTTTCTCCTTTCTTATTGTGTAAAACATAATAAAAAAGCCAATTACTGATAAGTAACATTCAAACTTACTAATTATAAAATTAACATATTCTTCAAAAGTATACCCAATTGATAAAAGATTTAAATATGATATTAGGTACACAAATCCGATTAACGAGAGAATAAATCCTATAGAAAATAATAGATATCTTGCCATGTTTTCCCCTTTTAAATAATATTCAATAAAAAAAAAACTATATAGTTTTTTTCATTATTTGTAGAAATTCAAGTTGTTCTATATTTACTTCACCTATTTTATTCGGTCTTAGTTCTTCTCCATGAAAATCACTTCCACCTGAGACTAAGAGTTTATTTTCTTTTGCAAATTGTTCAATAAATTCTATTTCTTCTTTTGATAAATTATAATAATATGCTTCTATTCCATCTATTTTGTATTCTTTATATAAGTCAGTAAGGAATTCTTTTAAATTTTCCTTTTTGTATACATAGGGGTGCGCTAAAAAGGTATAACCATTATTTTTTTTGATTAAGTTTAGTACATCTGATAATTTTGGCGATAAAGGGCTAAAATCACAGTAAAATTTACTGTTTGGATTAGTTATAATTTTTCTGAAAAATTCTTTTGATGTTGGTGTATATTCTTCTTTTAATATATCTTTTAAGTCTTCATTACATTTTAAAAGTGAGTCATACAACATTGTTTCATATCTTAATATTGTATTATATTCTGTTTTAAATATAGGATCATATTTTAAATTTAAGTTATCAATTTTTTTTAATAAGTTTAATCTTACTTCTTTATATATTTGATTTTTTTCTAAATTATTATAAAAGTCTTCAAAAAATTTATCAATTAATTCAAAATTATCAAAACCATATCCTAATATTTCGATTATACTTCCTTTAAACGAAGTAATCATTTCGATTCCATATATAATTTTTCCGGTAAAAATTTTTCTTATCTTTTCTATCTCTAAATCAACGTATGCGATTGTTGTATTATGATCTGTTATAGAAATTGTGTTTAATTTTTTTTCTTCGGCCATTTTTAGTACTTGCTCTACTGAGCAAACCCCATCTGAGTAATTTGTATGTATATGCAAATCGAACATAAATCCTCCTATTATATAAAATAAAAAACCTTATAAATAAGGTTGATTTCTTCTGGTGGAGAATAAGGGACTCGAACCCTTGACCTCCTGCGTGCAAGGCAGGCGCTCTAGCCAACTGAGCTAATTCCCCAAAAGTCATTTAATTAAAAATGCAATATAATAATATCACATAAATTAAATGAATGCAACTGTTTTTATTTGTTTTTTTTAATTTCCTTTAAATAATATTAATATTTTATAATTTATTGGTTAATTGAATATATTAGCTATATTTTAGTATAAATAATGTATAAGTTACATTAAACTTATTTTAGATTCAATTTCGCTTATTGAATGTTCTGATTGTTTTATAATTTGAAGATTTTTTTCTATTCTTTCTAATTGTTCACTAAATTCTTCTTCTGAATAGCTACTTTTATTTTTTAACAGAATATCTCTATAACTTGTTAAATCAAATTTAACAACTTCTACTATTTCTGTATCATAACCGTCCATCATAATTAGTTTTTGTACAGTTTCTTCTATTTTTCCTTTTAAATTTTCTTTGGAATTTTGCAATGGTTTTTCATCACTTTTAGAATTAATATCGACTAAAATCGAAATATATTCCTCTAATGAAGGATTATTTATCTCTATATCTCCTACTAAATTAACGGCTCTAATAAAATCATCTAATGTTGCTTCCGGTTTCTTCATTATATAGGAATAAAATTGCAATACTTTTATATAATAATGCATAAATTTAGGTTTATCTTTTCTATATAGTTCTTTGGCATCACCTATATTGGCAAAATTATTACAATGGATTTCTAATTCTTTAAAAGCTTCTTCTAATTCCATAATTTTCTCCCCCTATAATAATTATATTATACTAATTTATATAAAAGTTAAAACATTTTTATGAACTGTTTACATTTTTAGACATTGATAATCTTTTGTTATTTGTTGATAATATTACTTATTGCTTCTATAATTGCGATTTTTCCATATTCATAAGTTATTCCGCCTTGTAAATATGCTATATATGGATCTTTAACTGGTCCATCACAAGATATTTCAATACTTGATCCTTGAATAAAACTTCCTGATGCCATTATAACTTTATCGTCGTATCCCGGCATATCCCAAGGAATTGGCATTATATTAGAGTTAATTGCAGATTTACTTTGGATTGATTGAACAAATTTTATTAATTTTTCTTCATTTTTAAATATTATTTTTTGAACTATATCAGTTCTTAACTCATCATATTTAGGACTTACATCATAGTTTAGTTTTTCTAGTATATAACTAGCCAATAATACAGTTTTTAGGCTTGATGATACAGCATTTGGTGCCATATATAATCCTTGTAATATGTATTTATTTATTCCTAGTGTTGGCCCAACTTCTTTTCCACTTCCAGGAACTGTTAATCGTTCACTTACCAATTGTATTAAATCTTTATTTCCGGCAACATATGCACCATTGGGAGTTATTCCTCCTCCTAAATTTTTAATTAATGATCCAACTATAATATCAGCGCCTACACTAAGGGGAGACGTTGTTTCTACAAATTCACAATAACAGTTATCTATCATTATTATTACTTTTTTGTCTATTTTTCTAATGAATTTAATAATTTTTTCTAATATTTTAATGTCTATACTTTGTCTATTATCATATCCGCAAGACCTTTGTATTTCAATAACTTTTATTTTCTTTTTTTTCAAAGTTTCTTTTATTAATTCGTAGTTAAAATCATTTTCTACTAAATCAATTTGTTCATAATTAACTAAATAACTTTTTAGCGAACTACTATTATCTTTTATACCGATAACTTCTTCTAGAGTATCATAAGGTTTTCCAGTTATTGATAATAACGTGTCATTTGGTCTTAAAAGTGCGAATAAAGTTACTGTTAAGGCATGACTCCCTGATATAAATTGATTTCTAACTAAACTATCTTGCGCGTCTAATATTTCACTAAAAACGGATTCTATTGCTTCTCTTCCTAAATCATCATATCCATATCCAGTAGTAGATGAAAAATGAGATTCTGTTATATTATTATTTTTAAATGCATTTAAGACTTTTTTACTATTTATAAATGCGTTTTCATCTATTTTAGAAAAAATTTCTTTTAAATTTTCTTCCGCTTCTTTTACTAAGCTATCTATATTATACATTCTTACCTCCGTCTACATTAATTATTGCTCCATTTATATATTTTGCTTCATCTGAACACAGAAATAAAATTATATTTGCTATTTCTTCAGGCTGTGCAAATCTATTAAGCAATATCTTTTTTATTTCATTTTGTTTATATTCAGAATCAAGATTAGTATTCATTTCTGTTTCTATCCATCCTGGTGATATGGCATTTACATTTATATATGGAGAAAATTGCACTGCTAAATTTTTTGTTAAGGAATTTAAAGCAGCTTTTGATGCGTCATAATCCATACTATATGGATAATAAGTATCCACAGCATTTGTGCTAGATACATTTACTATTTTCCCATATTTTCTTTGTTTCATATAGTTTTCCACAGCTTTGCATACGTTAAATGCACCTATTAAGTTAATTTCTAATATTTTTTTGAAGTTTTCCACAGTTTTATCTTCGAAAGTACTATCTATAGCAATTGCGGCATTGTTAATAACAATGTCTATTTTTTTAAAATTGTGGATAATTTTTTCTATCATGGCATTTACTTCTTCGCTATTAGAAACATCACATTTTATAATTAAATAAGGTACTTTCAAATTTATTAACTGTTCCTCTATTTTTTCACATTCTTTTTTAGAATTATTGTAATTTAGTATTACTGTTGCTCCTTTTTTTGCAAATTCTAACAACGTGGCTTTGCCAAGTCCTTTTGAACTGCCTGTTACTAATACTACTTTTCCTTTAAAATCCATTATTTATCGCCTCTTTATATGTGATATTATACCATAAAAAAAACTAATATATTAGTTTAATTTAATATTAAAATATAAATCATTAAAATTAAATTCTTTATTAATTAATAATGTTGTTACTCCACTTTGATCTGAGTAATATTTTATTTGGTCTCCACTCTTATAGAATATATATCCATCTATATATATAACGTCTTCGATTTTATTTTCAGAAAACAAATATGTTTTTTCTTCAGGTGATGAAATATTAGCTTTATAAACATTTATAGTTGAAGCTTCTAGTTCATATAAATAATAAACACCGTTTTCTTCACCTATTTGATCAATTTGATAATAATGGTCATTTTTATAATCCGCTGATAAATAATTAAAGTAAAGATTAGTATTTACTGCTTCTGCTGCTTCAATAGTTTCCCATTCACCATCGTTATAAAATGTTATATCATCAGTACTACTTCCAACTTGTGAAACAGTGTTTTTTGATACATTGAGTTCATATTGAATTCTAGATTCTTTGTCAAAGTAATATATTTTATTTTCTACAATACCTTGCATATATGTACTTGTTGACCAATCGACAATTAATTCTTCTACTTTTTGATTATTTATATTAACAATATTTATATTCGTTATTTTACCTTCTTCTATGATTGGTTGAATATATTTATTATCCACTAGTGCTGTTAAATCAAAATTATAAAAGCTAGTCTCTGTTAAAATTATATCAGTCATATCGTTTTCTAATAAATATAATCCATTATAATTAGCCATGATAATTGTTGCATCTATTTTTGTATTATAAAGAGTTATTGGATATTCATCTAATGAAACATCTAATTTATCAGTAAAATTAGTTGCATCATAATTTTCTAAACTATTAACAAATTCTATTAACTCATTTGATTTATTTTCTAAATCATTATAATAATAAATTACATTATCTTTTTTACACATAATATCAATTGCCTCAATAGATGATTTAAAAGTTAAATTAACACACGATAATTCATCGTCTTTATATATATCAAGGTTCTTGATGATTCCAGTTTTATACTGGGTAGATTGAAATACACTAAAAGAATAATTAATGTCATCAAAAGAAAGATTTATAAGATTTAACTCATAATTATCTTCTTTTACATACAATTCGTTTATATCAACGGTTATATCATTATATTTTATTTGATAATTTACTTCATCTGCTAAATTAAATTCTTCAAATACAAATTGAACACAAAAGTAAATAACCGATAATAATAGTAACAACATTAAAAGCTTTTTCATAATACCAACTCTCTTCTATAATAATTATATTATATTTTTGTAAAAAAAACAAACTATTGTTAGTTTGTTCTAATTATTTTATTTTATAATTTTTCTTTTTTTCTTTCATCATAAATTCTGTTATTTTTGTTTCTATTTCTGGCAATGCTTCTTTTTGAATATTTGAAATTAATACTTGTTCATTTATTGTGTCAATATTAATTTTTCCCCAAAATATTCCCATTTTAACCTTTAAGTCATTAAACATATCTGGAGTTATTGTTGTAAAAAAATATCCAAACACAACCCTTTTTGTTGCTAAAATTAATCTTTTATTAGTAAGCACGACAAGGTTTGTTGTTATTATATCGAGTGGGTTGTCATTTTTTTGAGCTGCAAAGACATATGTTACTTTTTCTCCTGGGTTTAAATGCTTATTTACTATTTTTGCATGTTTTTTTAATCTCCATGATATTGTAAAAGGATATTTTTTTTTAAAATCCTTTGCCATTTCTAAAACTTTATTCATATTATTCTCCTAAGAATCCGTATGCTGATAAAAATGAAGTATAATCTGTTGATGATGTATAGTAATTTAATGCAACTATTTGCGATTCTTCGATTATAATAGTTGAAGGAAATAATGGTGATACTTCATCAGTATAGTATTCAAATGTATCTGTTATAGTTGATAATTCTTCATCAGTTTCTACATAAATTACATTGAAAATTATCTCGTTATCTGTTGAAATTGTTTTTATTTCATTTAACATTGTTGTTACATCATTATTAATCGCAGACGCTAATACGTAAATACCATCTAAATCAGTTTGCGAAACAAATTCGTCTACAGTTAAATAGTTTAGTGTTAATTCTAATTCGCTGTCTAAGAATCCAGATGATACTAAAAATTCAAAATAATATGTTTCAAATCCATATCCTTCGTAAGTATCAATTACTTCTCCATCTTTAACAACGGCACTGAACGGAGTTCCAAATTCGCTAATATCATTTCCTAATTGTTCTAGAATATCAGCTAAATTATCATAACTTATTTCATCTGAATTTATATATGTATATTCAAAATTAAATTCTTCTGATAATCCGTCTACGATAGGTTGCATATAAGTACAATAACTACATGTTGGTCTTCCTATATAAATTAGTTCATAGTCTTCACTAGTTAATACTGATTCAAAATCACCTAATAAAATTTCTTGTTCTTCTTTTTGTTCAAAATATGATATCGCTATCAATATTGCACAAAACATTAATATTCCTACTAAAATTAAAATTCTTTTACTTTCTTTTTTCATATTTACCTCCCACAACATTGCTTGTATTTTTTTCCACTACCACAAGGACATTGTTCATTTCTTCCTATTTTTTCTACTTTTTTTGGTTGACTTTTTTTTGTTTTACTCAAATCTTGATTTGTTTGAATTTTTTGAAGTGGATTTTCAGATTTGACTTGATTGATTTGTGATTTAATTAAAAAGTATGTTATGTCTTTATCTATTCTATCAAGCATATTTTCTAATAATTCATAACCTTCATTAGTATATGCTCGTAATGGATTATTTTGTGCATAACTTCTTAATCCGATTCCTTCTATTAAATGTGACATAGTATTTATATGAGTCATCCAATGCATGTCAATCAGTCTTAAAGACGTTGCTTTTTCAATTTCTTTAATTACTTGTTCTGGTACATCTTTTATTTTTTCTTCATATTGTTTCTCTATCTTGTCATTTAAATATTTCTCTAGTTCATGTAAGTTTAAATCAATGACATCTGTTATTTCTATTTTATCTTTAAATAGTTCGTTTACTGACTCTAATAATTCAGATAAATTATTTTCAAACATTTTATTATTACTTGAATGAGTATAAACTAGATAATTCATATAATCTTTAAATGTATTTATTATTACTTCATGTACTGATGGCGTATCTAAAATAAGATTTCTTTTTTTATAAGCTATTTCTCTGTGTTTATTTATAACATCATCATATTCAATTAAATGTTTTCTTGTGTCAAAGTTATTTCCTTCAACTTTCTTTTGTGCATTTTCAACAAATTTTGCAAAAGGTTTTAATCTCAATGATAAATCGCCAGTTAGATCAACTCTTGCTAATAATGTTTTAAATCTATCTCCACCAAATCTTCTCATCAAATCATCTTCAAATGATACACAAAATTGAGTTTCTCCTGGATCACCTTGTCTTCCAGAACGTCCTCTTAACTGATTGTCGATTCTTCTTGATTCGTGTCTTTCGGTTCCAATAACCATTAGTCCTCCTAATGCTTTTGTTTCTTCGGTTAATTTGATATCAGTTCCTCTACCAGCCATATTAGTAGCAATTGTTACAGAATTTTTTTCTCC
>JAWXUI010000008.1:0-41006 GCA_044432805.1 Mycoplasmatota bacterium
AGTTAAAAATAAATGTTATAATTTTATTGTATTCATAGGAGTGGTAATATGAGTGAAACAAAAATATATAGCAAAGATTTATTTAAAGATGCACTAATAGAAAAAGATATAAAAGACGTTAGTGAAATCTTAAAAGAAAAGGGTTATGATCCAATTAATCAAATTGTTGGATATTTAATGAGTGGTGATCCTGGTTATATAACAAACTATAAAGGTGCTAGAAAAACTATCACATCTTTTGATAGAACAAAACTATTAGAAGTTATAGTCGCGGATTATATTAAATGAGATACTTAGGTCTTGATTTAGGTACAAAAACACTCGGATTATCAATATCAGATAAAAGTGGATTAATAGCTAGAACTTATAAAACTATTCGTTTTTTAGAAAATGATTATGATGTTTTATTTGATGAATTAAAAAATATTATCACTTGTGAGCAAATTGATGCATTGGTCCTTGGTTTGCCAAAAAACATGAATAATACAATTGGACCAAGAGCACAAATGACAATTGAATTTCAAGAAAAATTACAAGAGTTTTTAAATATGGATGTATATTTACAAGACGAGAGATTAACTACTGTTTCTGCCCATAATATAATGATAGGTGGAAATGTTTCAAGAAAGAAAAGAAAAGAAAAAGTAGATAGTCTAGCAGCCAATATTATATTACAAACATATTTAGATAAAATGAAAGGGATGAATTAAAATGATGGAAGAAGAATTAAAATTTACTATTACAGACGATGAGGGAAAAGAAATAGCTTGCGAAGCATTATTTACTTTTGAATCTCCTGAAACAAAGAAAAACTATATTGTTTACACAGATAACACTACAGATGAAGAAGGAAATACAAAAATATATGCATCTATTTATGACCCAACTGTTGATAATTCTAATTTAACACCTATTACTGATGATAAAGAATGGAAAATAATAGAAACTGTATTAGATGAAATAAAAACTGAATTTGCAGAAGGAAAAGACGAGCAATAAGCTTGTTTTTTAAAAGTATGAAAAAACTATTGTTTATTTTTATACTTTTTTTATTATTTTTAACAACAAGTTTTTTATTAGTATATAATTATAATACAAGTGCAGTAAATGGTGATAATACAATAACAATAACAATAGAACAAGGAAGTACCTTTTCTTCAATTGGTAGTTTATTAGAAGAAAATGAATTAATAAAATCAGAATTCTTTTATAAAATATATATCAAAATAAATAGTCCAACTTCATTACAAGCTGGGCCTTATGAATTAAATCAAAATATGAGTGTCGAAGAAATTATTGAAGTTTTAAGCAATGGAAACACACATAATCCAGATGCTATTACAATAACTTTTAATGAAGGTTTAAATATGCGCTCTATTGCTCAAATAATAGAAGATAATACTACAAATACATATGAAGAAGTATTTGCTTTGTTAGAAGATAATGAATATTTAAATGACTTAATTGAAGAATATTGGTTTATAACAGATGAAATATTAAATGATGAAATATATTATCCTTTAGAAGGATATTTATTCCCAAATACATATAGTTTTTCAAATGATGAAATAAGTATTAAATCTATATTTGAAACAATGTTAAATGAAATGGAAATTAAATTATTTGATTATAAAGAAGATATAATGAATAGTGATTATACATTTCATGAATTAATTACGATGGCTTCTATTGTTGAATTAGAAGCAGCAGCGTCAGATGATCGTGCAGGCGTAGCGGGAGTATTTTATAATAGATTAGAAGACAATTGGAGTCTTGGAAGTGATGTAACAACTTACTATGCAGAAAAAATAGATATGAGTGATCGTGATTTATATGTATCAGAATTAAACGATGAAAATGCATATAACACTAGATCTTCTTCAATGGCTGGTAAATTACCTGTAGGAGCCATTTGTAACCCAGGGTTAGAATCTATTAAATCGTCTATTTATCCAAGTGATCATAGTTATTTTTACTTTGTTGCTGATATAAATAAAGAAACATATTTTACAACAACATATAGTGAGCATTTAAGCAAAGTAGAAGAATTACAGGAAGCAGGATTGTGGTATTATTATGATTAAAATGATTGAATATGCAAAAGAAAATAATATACCTATAATGGAAAAAGAAGGATTGGATTTTTTATTAGAGTATATTAAAAAAAATAATATAAAATCTATATTAGAAATAGGTTCGGCGATAGGCTATTCAGCTATAAATATGGCTTTAATAAATGAAAATATAAGAGTTGTTACAGTTGAAAGAGATGTTTTAAGATATGATGAAGCAATAAAAAATATAAATAAATTTAATTTAAATAAACAAATAGAAATTTATAATATAGATGCTTTTGATTTTTCAATAGAAGAAGAATTTGATTTGATTTTTATAGATGCAGCTAAAGCACAATATACTAAATTTTTTGAAAAATTTAAAATTAATTTAAATAATAATGGAGTAATTATAACTGATAATCTTTCATTTCATGGTTTGACTGATAAAGATGCAGTGATTGAAAGTAGAAATGTTAGACAATTAGTTAGAAAAATAAATGATTATGTACTATTCCTAAAAGAAAACAAAGAGTTTTCTACAATTTTTTATAATGTTGGAGATGGAGTAGCGGTAAGCAAAAAGAAAGTTGGTGAATGTATGGGTTCAGGTAATGAAGATATATTTTAATAAGTAAAAATAGTTAGAAAAATAAATGATTATGTATTATTTCTAAAAAAAAACAAAGAATTTTCTACAATGTTTTATAATGTTGGAGATGGAGTAGCGGTAAGTAAAAAGAAAGTTGGTGAATGTATGGGAACTGGAAATGAAATTGAATTATAGAATAATATGATAAAAATAAAAAATTAGGAGTAATATTATGATATGTAATAAGTGTGGAACAAATAATTCAGATAATCAAACAATGTGTATAAGATGTGGTAATCAATTAAGCGCAACTAATTTTAATTACAATACAAATTCAAAATCAAATACAAGCAAAAATACAAGGAGAAATAATTATTCGTGGATTTTAGTTATTATTTTAATAACGGTTGTATTTTTCCCTCTTTATAAAATAACGGAAAAGAAAATAGAATGTAAACCAGAAACTGGAGTTACAATGACAGCGGTTTATCATTTTAATAGATTAACAGATTTTGAATTTGAACTTGAAAAAGAAGATAATATATATTATTCTTTTACAGCAAAATATCTTGCTAGTTATTTAGAAGATAATGGATTTCAAACAGAAATTATTGAAAATGAGGAAGATGTCGTAGTAAAGGTTATAAATTTAAATATTTTTGATCCAAATATTAATTCTTTAGATGAGTTTTTAGAAAATGTTGATACAAACGACCAATGTGAATATAGATAGAAACTTTATGTTTCTTTTTTTTTGTTTTTTTGATAAGATATATAAGAAAAAAGGAAGTGACTTATGAAAAAAATTGTTATTCCAAATAGTTTAAAACAAATATATGAATTAGTAAGTAAAGTTGATGGATTTTTAATAAGTATTGAAGATTTATCAATAAATGCACCATATTATTTTAATTTATTAGAATTAGAAGAAATAAATAAATTATTAATTGAAAATAAAAAAGAATTATTTGTTAGTTTAAATAAAAATATTCATCAAAGTGAATTAGAACAATTAAAAAAAACTTTGATTTTTTTAGAAAAGTTAGAAATTAAATCTATATTCTTTTATGATTTAAGCATTGTAAATTTAAAAGAAACACTAAATCTAAAAAATGAATTAACATGGGCTAGTGAACATTTAACAACTAATTATGCAACTATTAACTTTTATTATGAATTAGGAAATAAGGGAACTTATTTATCAAGTAATTTAACAATAGATGAAGTAAATGAAATAAGAAAAAATACAAAATCAAAGCTGTTCTTTAATATATTTGGATATTTGCCAATGTATACAAGTAAAAGAAGAGTAGTGAAAAATTATATTGAAAAATTTAAAATAAACAAAAAACAATTAAAAATAGATTTTATAAAAAAAGAAGGAAATGTATATCCAATAGTAGATGAAAATAATGGAACAACAATATATTCTTCAAATATATTAAATGGTTTATTAGAAATAGAAAAATTAGATGTTGATTACTTAATTTTAAATAGCTTTAATATTGATGATTTTGAAAAAGTAATTGATATTTTTAATAATGAAAAATCGAATGAAAAATTAGAAAAAATGTTTTCTAATCTAGATAAAGGATTTATGTATAAAGAAACAATATACAGGGTGAAAAAATGAAAAAACCAGAACTTTTAGCGCCAGCAGGTGATTTAGAAAGATTAAAAGTAGCGCTTTTATATGGAGCGGATGCAGTTTATATAGGTGGTCCTTCTTTTGGATTAAGAGCAAATGCACTTAATTTTAGTTTTGAACAAATAGACGAAGGTGTAACATTTGCCCATAACTTGAATAAAAAAGTATATGTAACTGTAAATATTGTTTTACATAATAAAGAAGCAAAAGATATAAAAGAATATTTAAAAAAATTAGAGCAATTAAATGTAGATGCAATTATAGTAAGTGATCCAGCTATATTAAAAATTGCAAAAGAAAACACTAACTTAGAACTTCATTTATCAACACAACAATCAACTCTAAATGAAGAAGCAGTCATGTTCTTTAAAAAACAAGGAGTAACGAGAATTGTTTTAGCAAGAGAATGTTCAAAAGAAGATATAAATCAAATAATAAAAAATACAAATGTTGAAATTGAAACATTTATTCATGGAGCTATGTGTTCTGGATATAGTGGTAGATGTGTGCTATCTAATTTTTTAACTTCAAGGGATGCCAATAGAGGTGGATGTAGTCAAATATGCAGATGGGATTTTGATTTGTTAGATGAAAATAAAAATGAAATAAAAGCTGATAAAAACTTTACATTATGCACAAAAGATTTATCAAATCTAAAAAATATACCTGATATGATTGATAAAGGTATTTCATCATTTAAAATAGAAGGACGTATGCGTTCTATTTATTATGTAGCAACGATTGTATCGGTTTATAGAAAAGTAATAGATGAATACTGTAATGATTCACTAAATTTTGCATATAATAAGCATTATGAAGATATTTTATCGGCATGTGCTAATAGAGAATCAATTGATCAATTTTATAATAGTAAAGAGAATTTTGATTATCAATATTATAATAATAGAGTTGAAATTTCTAACCAAGATTTTTTAGGAAAAGTACTAGGTTATGATAATGGTTATATTTTATTGGAGCAAAGAAATTATTTTAAAAAAGGTGATAGTGTTGAAATTTTTAGTCCAACTAAAACTATATCTTTAATAATTGATGAAATATTAGATGAAGATGATAATATAATTGAAATTGTTAGACATCCAAAACAAATCGTAAAAATAAAAAGCCAATATGCTATTGAAAAAAACTCTTTTATGAGAAAAAATTGATTGACAAAGAAAAGTAATTATAGTATTATGTAGAAGTTAAAAAATTACGAGGTGAAGAATAATGAAAAAACAAATTTATTTAACAAAACAAGGTCTTGAAGATATAAAAGAAGAATTGGCTGTGTTAGTTAATGAAAAAAGACCAGAAGTAATAGAGGCCTTAAAAGATGCAAGAGCACAAGGTGACTTATCAGAAAATGCAGAATATGATGCTGCAAGAAATGATCAAGCTTTTATAGAAGCTAGAATATCAGAATTAGAATCAATTGTTGAAAATGCACAAATAATAGTAGAAGAAAATACTGGTAAAGTTAGTTTAGGAAATAAAGTAACTTTAAAATATATGGAAGATGATGATACAGAAATTTATTCGATTGTAGGAAGTAAAGAAGCAGATCCTTTTACTAATAAGATATCAAATGAATCTCCAATCGCATCAGCTATATTAGGAAAAGCCGAAGGAGAACAAGTAACTGTTGAAAGTCCAAACGGTAAATATGACGTATTAATACTAAGCATTGCATAGTCGCGATGTTTTTTATTTTGTAGTTAAAATAGTCTTAAATAAAGACCTTATCTATTGAAAAAACAAACAATTTAATATATACTATAATGGTACTTATAAAAGAAGGAGAACAATATGGAAAAAAACATAAAAGAAATTAACCTTACAATTGAAGGTGAAAAATGGGAAATGGCAAAAGAACAAGCTTATAAAACTGTAAGTAAAAAAGTTAAAGTAGACGGTTTTAGAGCTGGTAAAGCCCCAAAAGAAAAAATATTAAAAGAATATGGTGAAAACAATTTATACATGGATGCAGCAGATTTATGCTTACAAGAAGAATATGCAAAAATGTTAGAAGAAAATAAAGACTTAGAAATTGTTGCACAACCAGAATTAGAACTTAATAAAATTGATGAAAATGGTGTTGAATTTAAAGTAACATTAACATTAAAACCAGAAGTTAAATTAGGTAAATATAAAGGATTAAAAGTTAAAAAAGAAAAAATAACTGCCACAAAAAAAGAAATAAATGAAACTATTCAAGAATTATTATCAAAATATTCTGAAAATGTTACTAAAAAAGGAAAAATAGTTGATGGAAATATTGCAATTATTGACTTTGAAGGATTTTTAAATGATGTTGCATTTGAAGGTGGTAAAGGTGAAAACTATTCACTAACTATTGGTTCAAATACATTTATTCCAGGTTTTGAAGAACAATTAATTGGAATGAAAACTAATGAAGAAAAAGATATTAATGTTACATTCCCTGCTGATTATCATTCAGAAGATTTAAAAGGAAAAGAAGTAGTGTTTAAAGTAAAAGTAAATGAAATTAAAGAAATTAAATTACCAGAATTTAATGAAGACTTTTTCTCTGATTTAAATATGGAAGGTGTAGATTCTAAAGAAACATTAGAAGCTCACGTAAAAGAAAATATTTTAGCTCAAAAAGAAGGAAATGCTGAAAATCAATATATTGATAGTTTATTAGACGAAGCTGCTAAATCAACAAAAGTTGAAATACCAGAAGTAATGATTAATGAAGAAATTGATAGAATGATTAAACAATATACTCAAAACTTACAAATGCAAGGATTAACTTTAGAACAATTTTATCAATATACAAACTCTGATGAAGCTGCACTAAGAGAACAAATGCAAGAAGAAGGACAAAAGAGAGTTAAAACAAGATTAATGTTAGAACAAATCATGAAAGAAGAAAAAATTGAAATAAGTGATGAAGAAGCTAACAATGAAGCTGACGTATTAGCTACTAAATATCAAATGGAAAAAGAAGAATTTTTAAAAGCATTTGGTGGATTAGACATGATTAAATATGATTTAGAAATGCGTAAAGCTATCGAAGTTTTAAAAAGCGAAAAATAAAAATTGTAAAGAGGAAAATTTATGGTGGATAAAGTAAAAAATTATATAAAAAAACATAAAATAAAAGCAATAATTCGTTTAATTGAAATTATAGCAATTGTTTTATTAGTTATTTATGTTTTAAATTATTATCAGAACGTAGCTAATCTTTTAAATATAATATAGAAAAAATAAATACAAATTAAAGGAATAATATTTCCTTTTTTTTTTATTTATGATAAAATAAATTTATTAGAATATGAGGGATCAGTATGAACTTTTTTAAAAAATTTATATCAAGTGAAGAAGAGGAAATTTTAGAAGGTAATGGGGATGAGTATTATACTATAAAACCAGAAGAAGCATTTGAAGAAAATGAAGGTGCTGGTAAAATGATTTTGCTAGAACCACGAGCTTATTCTGAAGCACAACAAATAGCAGATCATTTAAAGAAAAGACATACAGTTGTTGTTAATTTAAAAAGAGTAACTTCTGAGCAAGCAAAAAGAATAGTTGATTTTTTAAGCGGAACTATCTATGCAATTGACGGTGATTTACAAAAAATAGGTGGAGGTATATTTTTATGTACGCCTAACAATATAAACATCCAAGGAAAAATAACAGATGAAAAAGAAGGAAAAGATATTCACGATAATGGGGATATAAATATAGAGTGGTAAAATACTTGAAAAAGGATATAAAAGGTGGTAAAATAAACACACCAGAGGTGATTTATGGATAAATTTAATCGAGCACTTCGTGGTTATGATGTAAAGGAAGTTAATGACTTCTTAGATCAAACTATTATAAAAGTGGAGAACATGATAGTTGAAAACAGGAGAAAAGATGAACAAATAAAATCTTTATCTGGTTTAGTAGAAGAAAATGAAACATTAAAAAGCAAATTAGCGACTTACCAAAGAATGGAAGAAACGTTAAATAAAGCTATATTTATGGCTCAAAAAACTTCTGATCAAATGAGATTATCAGCACACAAAGATAGCGAAGTAATTGTAAATGATGCAAAACAAAATGCTAATCGTATTGTTAATGAAGCATTAATGAAAGCAGAAAAAATACAATTAACTTCTGAACAACTAACTCGAAATATCCATATGTTTAAAAAAAGGTTAAGAAATGTTGTCGAAGCACAATTAGAAGTAATTGATGATATAGATAATATTACTTTATAGCAAATGATGGAGACGGTATAATTATTTGAATTTTAGAAAGTTTATGGTTGATGAAAATAAACATTTGAAAATTATACAAATCACTCTTGATGCTTTAGTACGATGAGTATTAAACGGTAACGCGTTATAGTTTTGAGAGTAGAAATAAAATAAGGTGGTACCGCGGTTTAAATCGTCCTTAACAGGATGATTTTTTTTGTGGTTAGAAGGAGAAATATTATGGATTACAAAGATACTTTATTAATGCCAAATACTGAATTTAGTATGAAAGGTAATTTGGCTGAAAATGAAAAATTACAAAGAGAAAAATGGTTAGAATTAGATTTATATAATAAAATCTTAGAAAAGAATAAAGATGGTAAAGATTTTATCTTACATGATGGTCCTCCATATGCAAATGGTCCTATTCATGTTGGTCATGCTTTAAATAAAATTATAAAAGATTTTATGCTAAGAAATAAAATGATGGAAGGTTATAAAGTTGAATTTATTCCTGGATGGGATACACACGGATTACCAATAGAATCAGCAGTTACTAAAACTGGAGTAGATAGAAAAAGTATGTCAAAAGCTGATTTTAGAAGTCTATGTATGGAATTTGCAAAAAAACAAATAGAAATACAAAAAGAAGGTTTTCTAGCATGTAATGTTATAGGTGATTATGATCATCCATATTATACATTCGCAAAAGAATTTGAAGCAAATCAAATAGAAGTATTTGCAAAAATGGCAAAACAAGGATTAATTTTTAAAGGATTAAAACCAGTTTATTGGTCTCCATCTTCTGAATCAGCATTAGCAGAAGCAGAAATTGAATATAAAGAAAAAAAAGACCCATCAATTTTTGTTGCATTTCCAGTAGTAAAAGGAAATAGTTTTGTTCAAAAAGATGATAATTTAGTAATATGGACAACAACACCTTGGACACTACCTGGTAACTTAGCAATAGCGTCAGGAGAAAAGTTTACTTATGCAAAAGTATTAGTAAATGATAAAAATTATGTTTTAGCGTTAGATTTACTTGAATCTTTAGCTATAGAATTTAATTGGGAAACATATGAAATAATATCTGAATTTAGTGGGAAAGAATTAGAAAATGTAACTTACCAACATGTATTTATGGATAGAGTAAGTAAAGTAGTGTGCGGAGATCACGTTACATTAGACGCCGGAACAGGTTTAGTGCATATTGCACCATCTTATGGTGTTGATGATTTCTTATTGGGAAAAAAACATGATTTAGGAATGGTTAATGGAGTAAATGACCAAGGATATTTAACAGAAGAATCAGGAATGTTTGCAGGGTTATTTTATGATGACGCAAATAAAGAAGTAGTTAAACATTTAGATGAAACAGGATATTTATTAAAATTAAAATTTATTAAGCACTCATACCCACATGATTGGAGAACTAAAAAACCAGTAATCTTTAGAGCTACAGCACAATGGTTTTGTAGCATTGATAAAATAAGAGAAAAATTATTAAGTGAATTAGATACAAATGTTAGTTTCCATACACAATGGGGAAAAACAAGATTATATAATATGATAAAAGAAAGAGGAGATTGGTGTATTTCTAGACAAAGAGTTTGGGGAGTACCTATTCCAATATTTTATAACGAAGATGGAAGCGAAATAGTTGATTATGATGTAATGTTACATATTGCAGACTTATTTAGAGAACATGGTTCAAATATTTGGTTTGAAAAAACTGCAAAAGAATTATTACCAAGTGGATACAAAAATGAAGCAAGTCCAAATGGAAACTTCACAAAAGAAGAAGACATAATGGATGTTTGGTTTGATTCTGGTTCATCACATACGGGTGTATTACTTGAAAGAGGATTAAATTATCCAGCAGATGTTTATTTTGAAGGTTCAGATCAATATAGAGGTTGGTTTAATTCTTCACTAATTTGCGGTGTAGCTGCACATAATAGAGCACCTTATAAAACTTTAGTGTCTCATGGTTTTGTATTAGACGGTAAAGGATTAAAAATGAGTAAAAGCGTTGGAAATGTTGTTGATCCTATAAAAGTTGTTAGATTACATGGAAGTGATGTATTAAGATTATGGGCTGCAAGTGTTGATTTTACTGAAGATGTAAAAATAAGTGATGATATATTAAAGCAAGTAAAAGAATCTTATAGAAAAATTAGAAATACTTATAGATTTATGTTGGGAAATTTATCTGACTTTAACGAAAGTGTAGATTATAAAGATATGCCTGTATATGATAAATATATGATGATTAGACTTAATGAAGTAATTGAATCTATTAAAAATTCTTATGAAAATTATAATTATCAAGAAATATATAAAACAATAAACAACTTTATATCTTTAGAATTATCAAATTTCTATTTAGATTTTACAAAAGATATATTATATATTGAAGGAAAAAATAGTTTAAAAAGAAGAAGTGTACAAACAGTATTACACGAAACACTTATGTCTTTAATTAAACTTTTAGCGCCAATCTTACCTTATACTTCAGAAGAAGTTTATAAATTACTAGATGGAAGTGTTGAATCAATTCATTTAACAGCTAACCCAGAAGTAACCAAATATGATGATGAAGAAGAAATAAAAGAATTATTTAATCAATTCTTCGATATTAAAAATGATGTTTATAAAGCATTAGAAGAAGCTAGAAATGAAAAAGTAATTGGAAAAGGATTAGAAGCAATAGTTCATATAAATTTAGATAAAAAATATGATGAATTAGTTAGCGAATTAAATAAAGACTTCGCACAATTACTAATAGTTTCAAAAGTTATTTTGACTGATAAGAAATTAAATGAATATAATGTTTGTAGCGTTTTAGTTGAAAAAAACAATGGTGAAAAATGTGAAAGATGTTGGAACTATTTTGATAAATCAGAAATGACTGGAGATATTTGTACAAGATGTCACAACGTAATAAAAGGATAAATATATCCTTTTTTTTATAGAAAGTGTTATAATATATATAGGAGGATTGAAAATATGAACTTTATTGAAAATATAAAAAACTTAGCAAGAGAAAATAAAAAGAAAATTATTTTACCAGAATCGATGGATGAAAGAGTTTTGTCGGCTGCTGAAATTATAATAGAAGAAGATATAGCTGAAATTATAATTATTGGAGCAAAAGAAAAGATATTAGAGGAAAGACCAAAATTAGAAAAAGCAACATTTTATGATCCGAAAACTAGTGAATTAACAAATGATTTTATAGATCAATTTGTAGAAATGAGAAAATCCAAGGGAATGGATTATGATACAGCAAAAGAATTTATGTTAACAGATTATATGCATTTTGCATGTATGCTTGTTAAAAATAAAATGGCGCATGGAATTGTTAGTGGAGCTTGTCATTCAACTTCAAATACATTAAGACCTGCTTTACAAATAATAAAAACGTCACCTAATTCTAATTTGGTTTCATCATTTTTTATAATGGTTGTGCCAAATTGTAAAATGGGTGAGGATGGAGTATTTATCTTTTCTGATTCAGCAATAAATCAAAATCCTACTTCTGAGCAATTAGCAAATATTGCGTATGACAGTGCTACTAATTTTGAATCATTGTTACATAAAAAAGCAAAAGTTGCATTTTTATCACATTCAAGTCATGGTTCAGCAAAACATACTGATATTGACAAAGTAGTAAATGCTGTAAAAATAGCAAAAGAAAAATATCCACAATTTTTAATGGATGGAGAATTACAATTAGATGCTGCAATAGTTCCTGAAATAAGTAAGTCTAAAGCTCCAAACTCTTTATTAAAAGGGGAAGCAAATGTCTTAATCTTTCCTGATCTAGATGCTGCTAATATAGGATATAAATTAGTCCAAAGATTTGCAAATGCACAAGCTTATGGGCCAATATGTCAAGGGATGGCTGCTGCTGTAAATGATTTGTCAAGAGGATGCTATATTGAAGATATAGTAGGGACAGTTGCATTAACTGCTATTCAATCAAATAGTTTATGATAAATATAATTTTATTTGTTGCAATTTTTTTAGAAATAATTTGTTTTTGGAAAAAAGAAAAAATAGATATTATGAAAAAAGATTTTAAATAAAGTCTTTTTTAGTTAATATTTAAATTCTATATAACGTATGATATAATACATTTATATGGATGTGATTTATGGAAGAAAAAATAATTTTTTTAATAAAAAAGTTAAAATTCGAAAATAAGTATAGTGATGAATTAAATTTTATAGAAAATAAATTTAAAGGTATTTCTTCTAAAAAATATCTTTTCAAAAAAAACAAAGAAAAAGATTTGAATGATGTTTATTTATTATTGAAAAACTTGATAACTAAATTATTTGATTTTTCAAAAGAACTAGATAGCTTGACTACTTTTTCTGATTCAATTTCTTTTTTTGATACAGAATCCATTACTTTTTATACTAATAAGTATCTAGAAAATAATAAATATGTAATAACAGACGGAAAATTAAAAATTATAGGATGTCGTATTAATGAAAAAATGATTGAAGAAGAACTAAATTCTAGAATTGGATTATTAATGATAGATTTTGAAAATACAAATTTAAGTTTAGAAGAATTAATAACAAAATTAAAAGACACTTATAAATCTGAAACTATAAATATAAAAGAGTATGAGGACTTTCAATTAGAAAAATATTATGGTTCATTTGATTTTATGCTAAAAAGAGTTAAATTAGCAAATGAACAAATTTTAAAAATGAAAGATAACAAATATACAAATGAGAACAGTGTATTAATTGATTGCTTAGCTTTAACCAGTGATATATTAGCTTGTTTTTCAAATGTAAATTTTAATTATTTGGATATTGAAGAGCAAAAACAGATTTATTTAAAATTAGAGCAATTGTATATAAAATTTTTATCAGTAGAAAATACATTAGCAAGTGAAATAGAATATATATGGAAAGATTCTTTAACAAATCCATTAGAATACGATACTTCTAATTTCTCTTTTATAGGTCATGTGTTTACTTCTGGAGAGTGTGATGTTGATGATATGGATAAAGTTTGTTGTTCATATTTTACTAATGATTCAATTTCAATAGCACATGATTATGCTAGATACGAATATGGATATATATTTGATTACGATATAGAATTTATTGACTCAGTTGCATTTGAAGATTCTGGTTCGTGGAGAGTGTCTAAAAAAGAATTTTTTGAAAGAGGATGTAATATAAATGTTCAATTTGAACAAAACATAAACGAAGATGTATCTTTATTTTATGAAAAATGCAGTGATGTTTATAAATTATTATTGCCTTTTGAAATGAATGAATATTCAAAAATGCAAAATTATATGTATAACGGAGAATTTCTAAATTATGAAAATATGGCTATTTATAATGAAATAGTTATGATAAATAAAAATAAAAAATTAAGACCAATTGGAGTTTTTGTGATAACAGATGAATTTGATGATTATACAGATGTAATACAAAAAGCAAAAAGTTTGAGTGAAAGAACAGGTGTTCCATTTATTAATATAAATATGACTTTATTAAGAAAACAAATGGGACTTAAACCTAAACAAGAATTGATGGATAAAGAAACAATTGAAAAATTGGGCGGGAAAATGAAATTATAGAGAAAAGAGGAATAATATGAAAAAAATAGAGAAAATATATTTTGACTTAATTGAAAAAGGAGTTTATGATGAAAATAATGCAAAGGGGTTAATGATTACTGAAGATGAGATGATACATGGTGTTTGTATTCAGTTTTCTAAATTATTAATAACAGAATTAAGAAAAGAAGGTTATAGTGCTGGATTAATAGCAACAGACGCTGGAAAGGTTAAGCACGCAGCAGTAATATATAAAGATAAAGATAATCAAGTTTATATAGCTGATCCAGTAACTGATATAAAAATTTTAACAGAAGCTGAAAATAGAAAGATAGAAGTTAAAAAAATTATTAAAAATAAAAATTGGAAAAGAGATTTAAAAAGTTATTATGATGAGTATGGTGTAATTAGTGAATTTTTTTATGATGAAAAAAAAGATTCAATTAATAGCGTTCCATTGCCAGGAAGATTATATTTAAAAGATAGAGAACAAATAGAGGCACATATTTCTTTGGGAAATTTAATAGTTAAAAATACTGAACCTATTCAGAATCCAACTTTAAATTCATTAAAGCATTTAGCTGATGGTCCAACTTTATTAGCATGTCAAGAATTATATAAACGTGGGATATCTACTTACTGTAGTAATTATACTAAAGAAAATGGAAAATGTTTCATAAATATTGATTTCAATTCGTTATCTTTAGAAAACAAAGAATTGATAAGGGATTTAATTAAAAAAAAGCCAGATAATTATGTATTGAAATGCAAAACGGGGTTTTATAGAGAACTTGGAGGAGACAGTGATGTTGAAAATCCTAATATACCAATGGAAGTTGTTTTAGGTTTTAAACAAAGTGACAATAGTAATCTTGGACAAACAAATATAGATATGTTTGAATTAATCAATTCTTTAAAAAAACAAACATATATGCAAGGTGTTTATTCTTACAACGATGTAATGAATAACGAACATAACAAAATTGAAAAAAGAGATAATACACCAGAAGTAGAAGAATTAAAATGTAATGATAGTCATTCTAACTTTGAAATAGCGCAATTAGAAGGATTATTATATTCAGAAAAGTATAATATGTTTTTTAGCAGTCAGAGTGATAAATCTCGTTATATAGAAAGTTTGTATAGAAAAGAAAATGATTGGAGAACAGAAGAAGAAATAGCAAACGAAAATAATTTGTATTTTGCCAAAGATGATTTATTTTATGAAAGTATTGAAGAATACGAAATGGCAAGAATAAGAGAAATAACTAGTGAAGAATACGAAAATGAAAGTATAGGAGAAATAACTACTGAAGAATACGAAATGGCAAGTATAAGAGAAATAACTAGTGAAGAGATAGAAGAAGCTTCTGTCTCATATGGTTTAATAGATAAATTAAAAGGTTTTTTCAAAAGGTCTAAGTAAGGGTGATTTTGTTTATATGAACAATGTGTCAAAAAGATTAAAAGAGGTTTATGTCATTTTAAAGTATGTAGATAAAGTTAAATATAAAAAAATACCTGATAGTTTAATTTGTTATATAGAGACTAATATGGACAAAGATTATCAATGGGATTTTGATGTTAATAAAAAGTTGTGCAATCAAGGGTTAGATGTAGTAACTATTGAGATGCTAACATATATAAATAGTAATTATTTTATAGAAGATTAAAAAAATGACTTTTAAAGTCATTTTTATCTTATTTCAAAATCAATATAATAATTAGTTGGATCATTTGGGTCTATTAATAAATCAACTAATTCATCTGAATCTCTACTTTTAAAATCATATCTAGGATCGCCTTTAAGAGAAATAACATCACCATTTATCTCATAGTTAATTAATATACAATAAATTTTTTGTTCATTAACTGTTTGCCCTGTAAATATAAGTTCATATTTTAATCCCTTAACAAGTTTTCCGTGATTAGCTAAATATTTTACTTTCTTTATTTTCTTATTTGTTTTTATTATATGAGTTATTGACACATATAGAAATGCAAATGTTAATATAAAAAGCAATAAATCAATAATACCTAATGAGTAATCATATTCAGTGACACAATTTGTCGGATCATCAACATCGTAATAGACAGTGTTTTTTTCTTCCATACCATTACTTGAGCTAGATGTATAAGATGGCTTACAAAAATAAGTTGAGCCATCAACAACATATTCATATGTTACGTTATACATTAAACTTCCTTCATCATCAATTGTTGGTATAATATATACTTCACTAGCGGTAGTTTCTCCAGAAAATGAAAATTTTTTAACGATTGGGGTTACCGAAACCATAACAAAAATAACAAATAATATTACTCCTGCAATTAAAAATGGAGCATAAAATTTATAATTTTTTTTTAAATTAGAATAATCAATATTGTACATATAAAACTCCTTTACTATTATAAATAAATTATACTATATAAAATGCATTTAGTAAATAAAACATTTTTATAAATATTTATTCGTGATATAATTATGACAATAGAGAGGTGTGTAAAAATGATTCAATTAATTTTAATTATTTTATTTGTTATTAGTTTTTTTAGTCCAAATATGCTTTTAAATAAACAACAAAAAAACATACAAAATATAGACGAAAAAAAAATAATAATAAATCATTCTAGACTATTGTTTTTTGCAATTATATTAATGATGTTTAGTATAGAAATAACTGAATATAACGATAGTTTAATAATTCCAATAATATTTTATGGTGTAATTTTATTTTGTATTATAAAGTTATTCAAATCAAAAAAAGTAGTTGCTGAAATAAATAAAAAATATAAATAAAAATATATTTTTTTTCCTATATATAATTATTTTTTATAATATATGTAAACTAATAATTTGTTTAAAGGATAGAATAGCAAATTAAGAAAATTGAAGAAACAGCAATTGAAAACGAAAAAATGTTATTTTTAAAAATATAGTAAAACGAATATAATTAATAAGAATATATTAAATGTATTTCTTATTTAGAATGGAATAAATATGATTGATAGAATTTTAATGGAGTTATATGATAATTATCAAAAAAACGATTTATCACAATTAGATAAATTTATAAAAATGAATTTTCCAAATGATGGAACAGACATTTATTTTAAAGTTTGTGTATTCATATTGTTTTCTAGGTGTAGTGGTTATCAAGCAAGGTATAGTGCTACAAGAGAAAAACTTTGCGAAATCATTTTATCTGGAAATTATAATAATAAAAATTTATTAGATTTCTATATTAATAAAGTAAATAATCAAAAAGGAATATTAAAAATATATAATACCTTAGATAAAAATAAAATACCTATATATGTGGATAACATATTAAAATATTTGAATCAATTTAGCCCTAAATTTTTGAATGAACTAAAGGATAAAATAACAAATGAATAAAAACTTTATTTATAAAAAATATTGGTTTTTATTTTTTTTTATGCTATAATCAATTTGAAAATCATTTTCAAATTACAGAGGTGTGTTTATGCGTAGTTATAAAACAAAACAAAAAGATATTATATTAAATTATATCAAAAATTTGAAATCAGCATTTACAGCAAAAGATATTTATAGTGGTATATCTAATTTAGATGTGGGACTTACAACCATATATAGATGTCTTGAAACATTAGAGAAAGAAAGTAAAATAAAAAAAATAATTGAAAATAATATTTCTAAATATCAGTATTTAGATTCTTGTGACCATGAAAATCACTTTTATTTAAAATGTAATGTTTGTAATAGAATAATACATACTGATTGTGAATGTATAGCAGATTTTAAAAAGCATTTTATTGATGAACATGAATTTGAATTAGATAAAGATGTTATTATATTTGGAATTTGTAATGATTGTAAGAAAGAGGATATATAATGAAAAAAATAATAAAAATTGTAATAGTAGTTTTGGTAGTTTTCTTGTCTTTATTTTTAATAACTAGTTTAGCAACAAAAAGAATTGATGATGACAAAATAACAATAATTTCAACAACTTTTCCAGGTTATGATTTTGCACGAGCTGTTGTTGGTGATAATGAGGAAGTAGAAATAGAGATGTTGTTAGCTCCAGGTTCTGAGAGTCATACATATGAACCTTCACCTCAAGATATTATTAATATCGGAAATGCTGATATGTTCATTTATGTTGGTGGAGAATCGGACGAATGGGTAGAAGAAATATTAAGTGACATAGACACTAGTGATATGAAAATTATAAAACTAATGGATTATGTAACTGTTTATGAAGAAGAAATAGTTGAAGGTATGGAAGTAAGTGAAGAACACGATCACGATGATGAAGAATCAGAAGAACACGATGATGAAGAATCAGAAGAACATGATCATGAAGAAGTAGAATATGATGAACATGTTTGGACAAGCCCAGTAAATGCAATTATTTTAGTTGAAGAAATTGGTAGTCAAATAATTGAAATTTTACCTGATAGTGAAGAAGAATTAAATGAAAATAAAAATAACTATATGAGTGAATTAGAAAAAATAGATTTAGAAATAGTTGAAGTTGTAGAAAATGCTGTAAGAACAGAAGTTATATTTGGAGATAGATTTCCACTTAGATATTTTGTTTCAGAATATAATTTAGATTATTATGCAGCATTTCCTGGTTGTTCAGAACAAACAGAAGCAAGTGCAGCTACTATTGCATTTTTAATAGATAAAGTAAATGAAGATAATATTCCAGTAATATTTTCAATTGAATTATCTAGTAATGAAATCGCGCAAGCAATTGCCGATGAAACAGATGCTGTTATTTTAGAATTTCATGCGGCGCACAACATAACACAAACTGATTTTGATAATGGTGTAACTTACGTTGAGTTGATGCAAAGAAATATTGAAGCATTAAAAGAGGCGTTATATTAATGGATTTAATAGAAATAAAAAAATTATCTTTAGGATATGAAAAAGAAAATGTAATTAACAATTTATCTATTACTATAGAAGAAAAAGATTTTATTTGTGTAGTCGGTCCTAATGGATGTGGAAAAACAACTTTTATAAAAGGTTTATTAGGGCTTCTTTCTCCAATAAAAGGAAAGATTGTATATGATAAAAGTTTAAAGAAAAACTTTATTGGTTACATGCCACAAGAAACAAAAGTTGATGCTAATTTTCCTGCGTCTGTTTATGAAATTGTTTTATCTGGTTGTTTAAATAAATTAGGAAAAAGACCATTTTATAAAAAAAGTGAAAAAGATGAAGTTATAAGAAATTTAAAATTATTAAAAATACATAATTTAATTGATAAAAATTTTTGTGACTTATCTGGTGGGCAAAGACAAAAAGTTTTATTAGCAAGAAGCTTATGTGCAACTAATAAACTACTTATATTAGATGAACCATCGAATAACTTAGACCATAAATCTAAAATAGAATTATATGAAATAGCAAAAAAAATAAACAAAGAAAGAGGAATTACCATAATTATGATTACTCATGATTTAGATCATCACAATTTAATTGGTAATAAAATTTTATCTTTGGAAACGAAAAATTATTTTTATGGAACAACTGATGAATTCGTAAGGATGGTGCACAATGATTAATGAGTTAATAAATATGTTTTCATATGCATTTATGCAAAAAGCATTAATTGTTGGTTTATTACTTTCGTTATGTGCTTCATTACTCGGTGTATCACTTGTTTTAAGAAAAAATTCAATGATAGGTGATGGATTGTCTCATGTTGGATTTGGTGCATTAGCAGTTGCTACTGTTTTAGGTTGTGAACCTTTATTGTTTACAATTCCAATTGTAATAGTTGTGTCATTTTTGATTTTAAAACTTAATACAAATAGTAAGATACATGGAGATTCAGCAATAGCGTTAATGTCTGCAAGTGCCCTAGCAATAGGTGTAATGGCAATTTCTGTTACTAATGGAATTAATACAGATATAAATAGTTATTTGTTTGGAAGTATATTATCGCAAACTACGGGTGATGTAATATTGACTATTGGTTTATCAATAGTTGTAATAACTTTGTACATAGTTTGTTATAACAGAATATTTGCAATTACATTTGATGAAACTTTTGCAAAATCAACAGGAGTAAAAACAGATTTTTATAATATTATTTTAGCGGTTTTATGTTCTATTACTATTGTATTAGGAATGAGAATGATGGGGGCTTTATTAATATCTAGTTTAATAATTTTCCCTACTTTATCGTCTATGCAATTATATAAAAATTTTAAAGCTGTAGTTATTTCGTCAGTAATAGTTTCTTGTATTTGTTTCTTTTTAGGATTATGCATTTCATTTTTCTATTCAACTCCAACAGGAGCTAGTATAGTAATAGTAAATTTAATAGTGCTTATTTCATTTAGAATTGTTTCTGCTTTAAAAATATAAAACTAATTTTTATTATAAATATTTTATTAATTTTAAAAGTTTGATATAATATAATGAGTTTGAAGGTGAAATTATATGTTTGATAAAATTAAAAATAAAATAAAAATGAAATCAACTCCTATAGAAAATATAGAAGATGTAAAATTAAATGAATATTTATCTAAATTTAATTGTTCTAATTGCCATAATCATTGTCGATTAGATAAGATTAAATGTGGTGGTGGAATACAATTTAGAGAAGAAAAAACAAATGAATATAAAGCTACAAATATTTAAATGAATATTGGGTATATTAAACAAGGATAACCTTGTTTTTTTGTTAATTAGATGTTATGCTTTTATCAGTTTTAAAAAAGAGAGGCAAATATGTTTAAATTAGTGAACTATTTTTAAAAAAGCATGTTTCTTATTTGGTTTCAAATTATAACTTTCGTTATACTATAGTTCCTATTTTCTAAAAATTTAAAGAATAAGTGGAATGTAAAAACTGTAGAAACAATAACTTATGATATGAATTCATGATATTTAACATTTGCGATTAGTTTCTTATCTGAAAAAAATTACAAATAAAAAGGAGAGAAAAGGTATGAATAAATTAAATTTACAAAGTAACTTATTTAATGAGATTAAAAGTATATTGGATAAATCTAAAAATAAAATAGTTGCAACCATAAATAACGAATTGATTGTTTCATATTGGAAGATTGGCGAAATTATAGTTAAATATGAGCAAAATGAATGCATTAGAGCAGAGTATGGTAAATCTACATTATTAGAAATTTCAAAAGTATTAACAAAAGAATTTGGAAAAGGTTTTTCAGTATCTAACATTCAATATATGAGAAGATTTTATAAAGAATATGAAATTCAACAGACAGTGTCTGTTAAATTGAGTTGGTCACATTTTTGTGAATTACTAAATATATCTGATAAAAAGAAGAGAAGTTTTTACGAAAAAGAAAGTATTAACTCAAAATGGAGTGCTAGAGAATTAAAAAGACAAATAAATACTTCATTATACGAAAGATTACTATTATCAAAAGGAAAAAATAATAAAGAAGAAGTATATAAGTTAGCTCAAAAAGGAATTGAATTAAGTAGCCCTAAAGATATCATAAAGGATCCATATGTATTTGAATTTTTAGGTATCCCTGAAAACAAGCCAATCCTTGAAAGTGATTTAGAAAAATCTTTAATAAAACAAATAGAAAAATTTTTGCTTGAATTAGGTAGAGGGTTTATGTTTGTAGGATCACAACAAAGAATAACAATAGATAATGATCATTATTATGCTGATATGGTGTTTTATAACAAACCTTTAAAAGCTTATGTAATAATAGAACTTAAGACATCAAAACTTATGGCTTCTGCAATAGGACAATTAAATATGTATCTTAACTATTATGAAAAAGAAGTAAATGATGTAGATGATAATAAGCCTATAGGAATTATTTTGTGTACTGATAAAAATAATGTAAGTGCAGAATATGCATTAGGTGGTATGGATAATAATATTTTTGCCTCTAAATATACAATGTACATTCCGAATAAAGAAAAACTACAAGCAGAGGTACTTAAAGTTGTTGAAAGTATAAACAATTATGATAATGAAAATTAATAATATACGAGTTTAACATAAAATTACAAAGTAGATGTTATAATGTCATTACAAAGATTATTTATATAATGATTGGAGGAATTTCATGAATGCAATAATAAAATATATTTTGAATATGATTCCATATATGCTTATTTCTTTACCTATTATTGTAATTGTCAGATATATTAGAGTAAGGGCTATGCATAAACATTTGTTGAGAACATCTATTCACCATGAAATCGGAATTATTTTGTTTGTTGTTTTTTTGATTGGGTTGGCATCTCAAACGATAATACCCAAAATAGAGTTTGGAAATACAAATCAATTTATTGTTGGATACGGAATGGGAAGTATAAATCTGATACCTTTTAAGGTAATTATAGAGACCTATACAGCAGTTTTTGTAGATAGATATTTCAATTATTTTTTAATTAATTTTATAGGCAATATTGTTATGTTTATGCCAATAGGGTTTTTCGCACCATTATTATGGGAAAATATATCTTTTAAAAAAACTGTTGTAATTGGGTTATTATCATCTTTATTTATAGAAATCTGTCAACTGCCACAGGCAAGGGGGACAGATATCGATGATATTTGGATAAATACGTTAGGTTGTATTTTAGGATTTGGAGTTTACATAATTTTAAAAAAGTGTATACCACTTTTTGTGCAAAAATTCAAAGTGGTCAATCAAACGAAATGAGAAAATGCGAATATAGTTTGTACAACTCTATAGTTTTTATAGAGGTTTGTGACTTCATTCGTTTTTAACTAGAAAAGTACTATATCAATCTATTTAAAAATCACTTTGGTAACGAATTTTTAAAAATATAACTGATAATGAATATTTTTCATAGCACAAAGGAGAGGCAAATATGTTTAAATTAGTTTCAAAATATAAACCTAGTGGAGATCAACCTCAGGCTATTAAACAATTAGTTGATGGGATAAAAGAAAATAAAAAACATCAAGTCTTGTTAGGCGCAACTGGAACTGGTAAAACTTTTACTATGGCTAATGTTATTGAACAAGTTAATAAACCAACTCTTATTTTAGCGCATAATAAAACTTTAGCCGGGCAATTGTATGCTGAATTTAGTGAACTATTTCCAGAAAACCATGTTTCGTATTTTGTCTCATATTATGATTATTATCAACCAGAAGCTTATGTTGCTAAAACCGATACTTACATTGAAAAGGATTCTTCTATAAATGAAGAAATTGATGAATTAAGACATGTCGCGACTAGTTCATTAATTAATAATAAAGATGTTATTATAATTGCTTCTGTTTCTTGTATTTATGGAATCGGTGAAAAAGAAGAATATATAAAAAAAATGTTAACTGTAAATATAGGTGATGAAGTAGATCGAGATAAAGTTTTAGAAAAATTAGTTGAGATGTTATATGAAAGAAATAATCTTGATTTAAAAAGAGGCTCTTTTCGTGTTAGAGGTGACGTTTTAGAATTAGTGCCTATAAATCAACATCAAAAAGGAATTAGAATAGAATTTTTTGGTGATGAAGTTGAGCGTATAAGTGAATTTGATACTTTAACGGGTGCTATATTAGTAGATAAAAAATCTATTTCTATTTTTCCAGCTTCTCACTTTGTTACGAGTGATGATAAATTAAAAATAGCAATAAAGAGAATTGAAGAAGAATTGAATATACAATTAAAAAAATTAAAAGATGAAAATAAATTACTAGAGCATCAAAGATTAATGGAACGAACTAATTATGATTTAGAGATGTTAAGTGAAACTGGTATTTGTCGTGGTGTTGAAAATTATTCTAGACATATCGCTTTAAAAGAAGAAGGGGAAACACCAACTACTTTAATTGACTTTTTTCCGCAAGATTTTTTACTTATTATTGATGAGTCACATGTAACATTACCTCAAGTAGGTGGAATGTATAATGGTGATAGGGCAAGAAAAGAAGTTTTAGTAGATTATGGTTTTAGATTACCTTCGGCTTTAGATAATAGACCTTTAATGTTTAGTGAGTTTGAAAAAAAATTAAATAATGTCATACATGTATCCGCTACGCCTGGAGATTATGAGTTAGGGAAAGTAGAAAATGTCGTGCAACAAATTATTCGTCCGACAGGTTTATTAGATCCTACTATTGAAGTTAGAAAAACAAAAGGACAAATAGATGATTTAGTAAGTGAAATTAATTTAAAAATAAGTTTGAATCAAAGGGTTCTAGTGACTACTTTAACTAAAAGAATGGCTGAAGAATTAACTAATTATTTGAAAAAATTGGATATTAAAGTCGCGTATCTTCATAGTGAAATAAAAACCTTAGAGAGAATGCGCATTATAAGAGATTTAAGATTAGGAAAATATGATTGTCTTGTTGGTATCAATTTGCTTAGAGAAGGTATTGATATTCCAGAAGTTAGTTTGATTGCTATTATGGATGCAGATAAACAAGGCTTTTTAAGAAGTAATAGAAGTTTAATTCAAATTATTGGGCGTGCTGCTAGAAATGTAGAGGGGCATGTTATTATGTATGCTGATACTTATAGTGATGCTATGAATAATGCAATAAGTGAGACTTATCGAAGAAGAAGTATTCAAGAGTTATATAATAAAGAAAACAATATTGTTCCAAAAACTATTATAAAAGAGATAAGAGATTTAATTACGAATAATAAAGAAGTAAAAGAAACTGTTAAATTATCTAGTAAAGAAAAAAATAATATGATTATTAAATTAGAATCTGAGATGAAAGATGCTGCTAAAAATTTAGATTTTGAAAGAGCTATGGAATTAAGAGATATTTTATTTGAAATGAGAAGTGAAGATGTTTAAAAAAGTATATATAGAAATAACTAATATTTGTAATAAAAATTGTTCTTTTTGTTCTAAAAGTAACAGAAATAAAAAAGAGATGACTTTAGAAGAATTTGAAAAATTATTAATAAATATAAATGGATTAACTAATTATGTTTATTTACATGTTAAGGGTGAACCTTTATTACATAGTGAATTTAACTCAATTATTAAATTATGTGAGAAATATAATTTAAATGTTAATATTACAACTAATGGAACTTTGTTGGAAAAGCAAAAAGAAGTTTTATTAAATAAAAGTGTGAAAAGAATTAATATTTCACTGCATAGTTTTGAGGGTGAAGATTCTAATTTATATATAGATGAAATTACCGATATGATTAAGTTTTTAAAACAAAATAAAAATTTAAATATTCAACTGCGTTTCTGGGCTTTAAATAATAATGAATTAGGTAAAAATAATGAAATTATGTTAAATAGATTAATTAGTAATCTTAAATTAGATAGTATTAATATAAGTGAAGTAAAAAATATTAAATTAGAAGATAGATTATATTTAAATAAAGGTGATATTTTTTGTTGGCCTACTTTAGAAAGTGATTTTATCAGTGATGTTGGTAGATGTTATGGGACAATTGATCAAGTTGCAATTTTATCTGATGGTACTGTCACTCCTTGTTGTTTAGATGCAGAAGGTGTTATTAATTTGGGTAATATATTTGAAATTTCACTAAAGGATATAGTAAATACGGATCGATTTAAAAATATGAAACAAGGATTTTTTGATAATCAGTTAAAAGAAGATTTATGTAAGAAATGTCAATTTAGAGAAATGTTGAAAAAGTAAAGTATTTATATACTTTTTTTATTGACTTTTAATTGTAAAAAATGTACATTTATTGTAGAAGGTAGGAATGTTATGAAAAAGGGTTTTACATTAATTGAGTTGCTAGGAGTTTTGACAATTTTAATTATTATATCTTTAATTGCAACGCCAATAGTGATGGGTATAATTACATCTTCAAAAGAATCTATTGATTTATCTAGTGTTCAAAATATAGTAAATTCTTCAGAAGATTTATTTTATACTTCAAAAATAGATGAAGATAAAAGTGTTTATACGGCAATAGTTAACGGTGAAAATATTTATGACTTTTTAGAAATAAGTGGGTCAATACCAGAGTTTGCTGATATCAGATTAGATGAAGATGGAAAAGTAACAATGGCAATATATCTAAATGAAACTTGCTATACAAAAGATGCTTCTAGTGATGATATCATAGTTACTAAGGATATAACTTCTGGAGAATGCGATTCATCGTTTTTTGTATTAACTGGAGAAGCAATTGGTGATGTTATTTTAGAACAGTTTAAAGAAGATAATTCGTCTTTACTGTCATTATCAAGTAATGGTGGATGTACAGTTTCAGTAGAAGGGAAAAACCACACATATATGGATGGGTGTTATTTAGCTGGAACTCAAGATTCTAATTATGTATGGTTTGATGGCTTTTTGTATAGAATAATGGGGTTTGACTCATATGGAAATGTAAAACTTATTACGGAAGAAACAGTTACATCGATACCATATCAAAGTTATGGGGTAGAATATAGTACAAGTTATGCAAAAACTTGGCTTGAAGATTACTTTTATAGTCATTTAAGCAGTGCGGCTAAAGATGTTATGATTAGCAGTGATTATTGTGATGATAGCACATCCTATTCAACTAGTAGTAATGTGATAAGTGAAACATGTGGAGGGACTACTTTCTCTGCTAATGTAGGAATTATATCATTAAACGAATTTAATTTGTCTGGTGGTAGGGATAGTTATTTAGAAAGTTCTCAAATGTTTTGGACATCGACAGCTTGGAATGTTGCTCAATTATTTTTTGTGGCTGGAACTTCATACGTCACTGCTGATGCAAGTTATAATTCTCGTGGATTAAGACCTATAATAACTGTTTCTTATGACACAATTATTACATCTGGGACAGGAAGTTATAGTGATAGATATATTTTAAATCAAACAACAGATGATGTTACAGCAGGTGAATTAAAAGAAGTTGCTACAAGTGGGGAATATGTATATGTTAATAATAAAAAGTATAGAGTGGTATCAACTAGTGAAACTGGAACAAAATTAATAAGTGAGGAAGTAAGGGATACGTTAACTACATATGTTGATACATTAGATGTTCTTTCGTATTCGTACTATGGTTCGTTACTGTTAGGAACATCAGCTGCTTTAGCAAATGATACAACTTGGTATATAGGAGAATATTTTCTATATGGTGATGATTATAGTAATTACTTAGATTCAACAGAAAATTCATATACTGGGAAAGTTGGACTAATTAGAGTTGGTGAAATGTTATCTGGACATAGCGAAAGCATGGTAAATAAAGACTATTGGTCTGCAACAACTGAGAGTTCAACTGATGCTTGGCTTATACGTTATTATGGGGATAGTTATACTACTGATAACAATTACAAGCAATATTCGTTAAGATCTGTTATAGAAATAGCAACAGATGTGATAATTTATAGTGGTAATGGAACAATAGATAATCCATATGAAATAAAAGCAGCATCTTAATTATAATAAAAATAATGTAGTAAAATACATTTTTTTTATTGTAAAAAAGTTTTAAAAAAAGATAAAAAAATGATATAATTAATTAAAGAAAAAAAGGAGATGTTTTATGGACCCAATATTTTTAGATTTAGGTGTTATTCAAATTTACTGGTATTCAGTAATGATTTTTTTAGGACTTTTAGTAGGTGGTACGCTAGTTTTAAGCGAATCAAAAAAATGGTATATTCCAGAAGATTTTATGATAAATATGTTTTTCTTTTTAATACCAATAGCTTTTGTTGGAGCAAGATTATACTATGTATTATTTAATTTTGATTATTATAGTTCTAACTTATTATCAATAGTAAAAGTATGGGAAGGCGGACTAGCAATTCATGGTGGTATTATTGCTGGTGTTTTGTGGATATTACTTTATTGTAAAAAATACAAGATTAATTCTGTTAGAGTTTTAGATATAATGTCAGTTGGACTAATAATTGGTCAAGCAATTGGAAGATGGGGAAATTTCTTTAATAAAGAAGCTTATGGTTCTGTTGTTTCATTAGAATTTTTACAAAATTTACATTTACCAACATTTATTATTGATGGAATGCTAATAAACGGAAATTACTATCATCCAACATTTTTATATGAATCATTATGGTGTTTAGTTGGCTTTATTATTTTGTTAATAGTAAGAAGATTAAAATATATAAAAATAGGACAAATAGCAAGTGTTTATTTAATATGGTATGGAATTGGAAGATTCTTTATTGAAGGACTTAGAACAGATAGTTTAATGTTTGGAACATTAAAAGCAGCTCAATTTGTATCAATCTCTATGATTATAATTGGTATTATTTTAATACTTATATTCAATCGTGGATCAAAGTTAAAAAATCAATATAATGATGCTTATAATACAGATGCAATAGACTTCTAGGAGGTACATATGTCTTTTACAAGTGTAGTCAAAAATGAAATTAGTAAACTAGAATATAAAGAAATCGAAATGATTTCTTTATTGTCGTCTATTGTGGTTAATAATTATCATGATGAACAAATAATAAAAATAACAACAGAAAATGCGTCTGTTGCAAGAATTGTCTTTAATTGTTTTAAAAAACTTTATAAAACGAATCCAAAAATAACAATAAGAAAAGGATATAACTTTAATAAAAATTTAATTTATATATTAGAAATAACAAATGATGTTTATAACGTATTAAAAGATTTAGGAATAAAAGATCATAATTCCTTAAATTTTATTACAGATGATGAACAGTTAAAAGCCGCTTATATATCAGGATTATTTTTAACAACAGGAAGTATAAATGACCCAAAAACATCAAGATATCATTTAGAATTTTTAGTTGAAACTTCTGATTATGCTCTTTTTATAAAAGAATTATTAAATTATTATCATTTGAATAGTAAAATATTAAAAAGAGAAAATAAATATATGATTTATGTAAAAGAAGCAGAAAAAATAGGTGATTTTTTAAGAATAGTAAAATCAATAAATTCTTTATTGTATTATGAAGATATAAGAATATATCGTGATCACAAAAATATGACAAACAGACTTAATAATTGTGAACAAGCCAATGTTGATAAAATAATAAAAACATCAGATCAACAACTAAAAGAAATAAAAATAATTGAAGATGCTGGAATGTTAGAATTATTAGATGAAAAAATTATTGAATTAATTAGTTATAGAAAAAAATACATAGATGCTTCTTTAAGTGAATTAGCGGAGATTATAACTTTAGAAACATCTAAATATATAACAAAATCAGGGTTGAATCATCGATTTAAGAAAATAAGAGATATTGCTGCTAAAATATTAGAAAAGCAACAATTAAAAGACAAAAATGATATTTTATAGTATAATATTAATTAATCGGAGGTGTCTATGAACGTAATATTTATTAAAGATTTAAAAGGACAAGGTAAAAAAGGTGAAGTAAAAAAAGTTGCTGATGGATATGGAATGAATTTTTTAATAAAAAATAAATATGCCCTTCCTGCAAATGAAGCTAATATAAAACAACTAGAAAAAAACATATCAGAAGAATTAAGCAAAGAAGAAGAAAATATTGTAAAAGCTAATTTAGTGAAAAAAGAATTAGAAAAAACAACAATCACTTTTAAAGTTAAAACAGGAGAACAAGATCGTGTTTTTGGAACTATAAGTGCTAAACAAATAAATGTTGAATTAAAAAACAATCATTTTGATATTGATAAAAAACAAATAGAAATTATTAATCCAATAGCAAGTTTAGGATTTCATAATGTAACAATACATTTGCATAAAAAAGTTACTGCAACATTAAAAGTTTTATTAAAGAAGGTGTAGAATGAATAAAAAAATACCATATAATTTAGAAGCTGAAAGTGCAGTATTAGGGTCAATGTTTTTAGCAAAATACGCTTTACAAAAAGGGTTAGAAGCAATTACTTCTGACCTATTTTATAGTGATGCAAATAAAATTATTTTTGATTGTATTAAAAATTTAAGTGAAAAAAATATTGCAATAGATATAACTACTATAACAAATGAATTAGAAGATAAAAAACAATTAAGACAAATTGGTGATATTGAATATTTATCAGAAGTGGTAAATTCAGTTCCAACAGCTGCTAATATAGATCATTATATAAAAATAGTAGAAGAAAAAGCAATTTTAAGAAGATTGATAAAAGAAGCTACTGATATAGTTGAAAGCGGATATGATAGTATTGATGATATCGGAGAATTATTAGATAATGCTGAAAAGAAAATTTTAAATGTTGTAAAAACAAAAAAGGCTTCAGAATTTAAAAATATTCAAGATGTTTTATTTAAAACACAATCTAGTTTAGAAACATTATCAAAAACAAAAGGGGAAATAACTGGATTAGAAACAGGTTTTTATGATTTAGATAAAGTTACTAGTGGGTTGCATGAAAATGAATTAATTATAGTAGCAGCAAGACCGGCTATGGGTAAAACAGCTTTTGCGCTTAATTTAGCAACTAATATAGCATCAAATAGTAATAAGCCAGTTGCATTATTTAATATGGAAATGGATGCTGAACAATTGGCAATGCGTATGTTATCTTCAGTAGGACAAATTGATGGTAGAAAAATGCGTAATGCTAAATTCGAACATAATGATTGGAAGAAAATAAATGAAGCAATTAGTCGTTTAGCAGATACAAAAATATTTATGAATGATACTCCAGGTTTAACAATTGGAGAAATACGTGCACAATGTAGAAGATTAGCAAGTCTTGAAGATGGTCTTGGAATAATCATAATAGACTACTTACAATTAATTAGTGGGTCAGCTAGATATGCAGGTAATAGACAACAAGAAATTTCTGAAATTTCTAGATCGTTAAAAACACTTGCTATGGAGTTAAATGTTCCAATAGTTGCTTTAGCGCAATTGTCAAGAAGTGTTGAATCAAGAGAAGATAAAAGACCAATATTAAGTGATTTAAGAGAATCTGGTTCTATTGAACAAGATGCAGATATAGTTGCGTTCTTATATAGAGATGATTATTATACAAAAGAAATTTCTATAGATGAAAATACTAGTAAAAGTGAATTTATCATTGCAAAACATCGTAGTGGACCAACAACAACTATTGATTTGATTTTCCAAAGAAACTACAGTACATTTGTTAATGCAGTAAAAGAGTAGAGGTGATATTATGGGTAAATTATATACCATAATAATTATAATATTAGTGTCAATTGCTTTGTTTTTTGTAAACTTTGATACAGTACAAAATTTAGAACCAGGAACATATTATAATGTTTATTTAGAAGAAGAATTTATTGGTGTAATAGATTCAAAAGACGAATTAGAGGATTACATTGATGAACTAGGTGAAGATATAAAAGAAGAATATAATGTAGATACTGTATATGCCCCTAATGGTCTTGAAATAACAAAAATAAATACATATAATTCAACTATTTCAAGTGTGGAAGAAATCTATGAAATAATTGAGGAAAAACAACCATTTACTATAAGAGCTTATAAAGTAACTTTAAAGGGTGAAGAAAATCAAATATTTTATATTACTGATAAAGATATTTTAGAAGAATCTTTAATTGATGCTATTAAAACTTTTGTTGGCACAACGGAATATGAAAATTATATTACGGAAAATCAGAGTTTGATTACTTCAACTGGTGAAATTATTGATTCCATATATATAGATGAAGAAATAACAATAAAAGAAGAAAACGTAAGTGTAAATGAAACAATTTTTATAAACAGTGAAGATTTAAATAGTTATTTATTATTTGGTGAAGATAGTGTAAGTACAACATATATTGTAAAATATGGTGATACAATCGAACAAGTTTCTTTTGATAACCAAATTAGTACAGAAGAATTTTTAATATCAAATACCCAATTTTCTAATGTAAATAATTTATTATATCCAGGACAAACAGTAAAAATAGAAATACTTGATCCTAAAATAAGTGTAGTTGTTGAACAAACTGTTGTAAAAGATGATGTTATAACATATTCAACTGTTGAACAAGTAGATGAAGATAAGATAATGGGAACAAGTTCAGTTGTGCAAACTGGTGTTGATGGATTAATAAGAGTTAACCAATTAGTTAAAACAGTTAATGGAAACATTACATATGTAGAAATTGAATCATCAAATGTTTTAGTTGCTAGTATTGATGAGATTATATCAATAGGTGGAAAATATGTTCCAGATGTTGGTGGGGATATATGGACTTGGCCAACTAATCAAGGTTATACAATAACTTCTGGTTATGGATATAGATCAGATCCATTTACTGGAGAAAGAGAATTCCATGCAGCTATTGATATTGCAACTGGTTATGGTAGTCCTATATATGCTGCCAATAATGGAGTTATATATAAATCAGCATATCATTATAGTTATGGTAATTATATAATAATAAATCATAATAATGGATATTATACTTTATATGCCCATATGTCTACAGTATATACAAAGACTGTTGGGGAAATTGTAGAAGCCGGAACTGTTGTAGGATTAATGGGAATGACAGGTTCAGCAACTGGTCCACATTTACATTTTGAAGTTTGGTATGGAGCACCTTGGAGTGGTACTTACTTAAATCCTTGGAGTATATACTAATGTTTAGCTGTGTGTTGTCAAGTGGTTCAAGAGGTAACTCGACACTTATAGGAAATGAAAATACAAAAATTTTAGTAGATCTAGGAACTACTTGTTTATATGTTCAAAATAATTTAAAAGAATTAAATATAGATCCAGTTAATATTGATGGTATTGTAATTACACATACACACATTGATCATGTTGGTGGTTTAAAAGTGTTTTTAAAAAAATATAATACAAAAGTATATTTAAGTAAAGAAATGAAAGATTCAATTAATTTTGATATTGAAAATTATCAAATTATTGAAGATGACTTTTTAATAAAAGATATTAAATTTAAAATACTTAAAGCATCTCATGATACACCATGTTTTAATTATATAATTAGTTGTAATGATAAATCTTTAGGTTATATAACTGATACTGGATATATACATGTAAAATATCATGAATTATTATCTAATATGGATTCATATATTATGGAAAGTAATCATGATCATCAACTTCTTTTAAATGGGGATTATCCACATCATTTAAAGCAAAGAATTATTGGTGATTATGGTCATTTATCAAATAAAGATAGTAGTTATTATTTATCTAAATTTATAGGTGATAAAACAAAAAAAGTATTTTTAATTCATTTAAGTAAAGATAATAATACTCCATCTAAAGCTATTAATACATTAAATGAAACTTTATTTAATAAAAATATAAGTTTTGATAATATTGAAATATCTATACAAAATCAAAGAACAGAGGTTTTTTATGATTAAAATAATATGTGTTGGAAAGATTAAAGAAAAATTTTATAGAGACGCTATATTAGAATATCAAAAAAGATTATCTAAGTTTAGTAAATTAGAAATTATAGAAGTAAAGGATAATAGTTTAATTACAAAAGAAAGAGATTTTATTTTGAAATATATAAATGAATCGGATTATATTATAACTTTAGAAATAGAAGGTAAAAGTATTAATTCAGTTGAGTTATCTAATTTAATAGATAAAACATTAATGGTTAATCCTAATATTACTTTTATAATTGGTGGTTCTGATGGGTTACATGATGATATAAAAAAATTAAGTAATTATAAACTTTCTTTTTCTAATTTGACTTTTCCACATCAATTATTTAGAGTTATTTTATTAGAGCAAATATATAGAAGTTTTAAAATATTAAACAATGAATCTTATCATAAATAAGATTTTTTTGTATAAAAAAATAAAAGTTATACATTATAAATTAGGTGAGAGAATGAAAACAATATTATTATTATGTTTAGTCGTGTTTACTTTTGTGGGGATTAGTAATGAGGATGTGCTTATACCTGATGATGCTCTTAGGTTAAGAATTGTTGCAAATTCTAATACAGAGTATGATCAAGATATTAAAGAAGAAGTAAAGGAGAGTGTCGAAAGTACTTTATATACTTTGTTGAGTTCTTCTACTTCTTTGGAACAGTCTAGACAAATTGTAAATAATAATTTAAGTGTTATTGAAAAAAATATTACAGATATATTTAATGAATATAATTATGATGAAACTTTTTCTATAAATTATGGATTAAATTATTTTCCACAAAAAGAGTATGAGGGTGTAATATATGATGAGGGTAATTATGAGTCGTTATTAATTACATTAGGTAGTGGTGAAGGTGATAATTGGTGGTGTGTATTATATCCTCCTTTATGTATGATTGAACAAACTGATGAAGATGTTGAATATAAGTCTTTAGTGATGGAAATATTAGAGCAGTTTAATTAAAATATTTAACAAATATTTTTTTTAAAAACATAATATTAATTGGAGGATAATATGTTATTAATATTAACTGCAATTAGTTTAAGTATGGATGCTTTTTCTTTGTCTTTAGCGTATGGAACTTTGAATATTAATAAAAAAGATATTTATATAATTAGTATAGTGGTTGGAATTTATCATTTTTTTATGCCACAATTTGGTCATTATTTATATCATTTTATTACGTCTTTTTTTCTTTTAAAAACAAATTTAATAGCGGCTTTAATATTGTTTGTTTTAAGTTTGCAAATGTTATTTAAAAAAGAAGATAATGTGTTAAAAAAAATGAATTTTTTAGAAATTATTATTTTTGGTTTAGCTGTTTCAATAGATAGTTTTTCAATAGGGATAGGTTTAAAAGCAATAAATGAAAATATTGTTTTTTCTTCTTTTGTTTTTAGTGTTACATCTTTTATATTTACTTTTATAGGTCTTTTATTAGGAAAAAAAATGAATTGTCTTTTGGGTAAAATAGCAATTAAAATAGGTGGTTTATTATTGTTTTTATTAAGTATTTACTTTTTTATTTATTGACAAAAAAAATTGACATATTATACTTATTATTATAAGGTAGGTAAAAAGATATGAAAAAGGGATTTAAGTCAATTAGTTTACTTGTAGTATTAGTTATTTTAACTGTTATAACAGCAGTAGCGACATCAATAATAATTAGTAAAAAAAATGAATCAAAAATAGATTCAGACATTTCGATAATTAATAGCATATTAGATACGGCTGTAGAATTGTATGATCAAGCTTATTTAAGTGGTGAATTAGAAAGTATCGTAGGAATTAATTTGTTAGACTATGAGGGTTTTAAAATTGATAACGATATAGAAAATGCAATAATATCTTTTGATGATGAAGGAAATACAACAGTAGTATTATATAATAATGGAAATTGTTATGTAAAAATTCCAGGAGTTGATATAACTTATGAAGAATCAACTTTAGAAGAATGTCTTGAAAGTTATGTTGTTGATTATAGTGATAATAGTGAATCAGAAAATATAGAAACTGATTATTCTGATGATGATAATGATTTCGAGGAAATAGAAAGTGATTCTTTAGATAACGATATCGTTTCAAGTAGTTCGAGTAATTCAAGTAGTTCGAGTAGTTCAAACAGTTCGAGTAGTTCGAGTAGCTCGAGTGGTTCAAGTGGTTCAAGTGGTTCCAAAGATACAGAAACTGATGATACAGATAAAGAAATAGATGATGTTGATAATTCAGGAGCAAGTGCACCAATCTTAGGTGATTTAATACCAGTAACTATAGCGACTGATGGAACAGTTACAGTAGTAGATTCATCAACGCAGTGGTATAATTATGAAGAACAAACATGGGCAAATGCGATTGTATTAAATGACGGATTAAATTCTTCAATAGGAGATACTTTTTATCTTAATGCATCTGGGACTTATGATGAAATAGCAGCTATTTATGTGTGGGTACCAAGATATGAATATCAAATACAAAAAACAGAAGAATCAATTTTAATTAATTTCGTTTCTAGTTCAGTGACGACTGCATCAGATGATTATATATTGCATTCGGCATTTACTTTTGATGAAGAAGAATTAGATGGAATATGGGTAGGTAAGTTTGAGGTAACAGGAGCAACTGAATCATTAACAACATTACCAAATGTGACTTCATTAAGAAGTGTGACAATATCATCGTTTTATTATGCAATGTTAGATTTTGCTGATAATTATAGTTTATCAGGAGATAGTCATATGATGAAAAATACAGATTGGGGTGCAGTAGCATATTTATCACTTTCAGTCTATGGTATAAATGAAGAAGTTTATATAAATAATGCTTCTACATATACAACAGGTTGTGGTGGAGATACTGTATCAGAATCTAGTAATTCAACATGTACAAATGCATATGGAAGTGTAACAGACGATGTTTATAATCAAAGTACAACAGGAAATATAAGTGGAATATTTGATATGTCAGGAGGGGCACTCGAATACGTAATGGGAAATTATAACTATTCAACTCAATCTTCTGGTTTTACAGATGTAAGTGCTATTGATTCAAAATATATAAATATATATATGGATTTTGAATCAATAATAGGTGATGCAGTAGATGAAACATCAGCATGGTATTCTGATGGCGCGCATTTTTACTCTTCTTATTACCCTTGGTTAGGGCGTGGAGGACTTTATTATGATTCTTATGGTGCAGGTGTGTTTGCTTTCTGCAGTAACTTTGGATATGCTAGCAGTTACTATTCATCTCGTATGGTTTTCGTTGTTTCATAAATATCAGGCATTAAATAAACCTTTTTAGATAGGAATATTATTTATTTCTTTAGTTATAAAAGATATTTAAATAAATTAAAATTTAAGTATGCATATTGCATACTTTTTTCTTACAATTTCTTTTTTCATCTATTGATAGTTTTATTGACAAAATAGAAAAAAAACTATAAAATTAAAGTGTACAAGGAGATATAAAATGTATTACAAATTTAGAAACCATGATTTAAAAAAGGGAATAAATGACATTTTAAAAAATATAAAAGCAAATGAAGAATTATTAAGTTCTATAATGTTTAAAAATAATTTAAATTCACTAGATGATTTAATATTATCTGGAGAATTTTTATTAGTTAAATTAGATGAAAATAAATTATCACTTAACTATAATACAATTGAAGGTGAAGGTATTATAGATATTTATTTAATAAGTGAAAATGAGATAAAAGTTGTTGAAAGATTAAAAACAACAATTGATAAAGAAGTGAAAAAAGCAATTAAATATACAGTGACTAAATTAGAAAATGGTAAACTTATTTATTTTGAATATCATGAATCATTTAAAGAAGATGGTCTTAGTACTAAAGAACATCGTTTAAATGTCTGTCAAACTGGATTTGATTGTGATGGTAGTTTTGTTATGTTACCAATATCTGAGGAATATATAAATGAAGCAAAAGAAATAGAATTTTTAAGAAAATCAAAGCAAAAAGTAATTTAATATACTTTTTTTTATGGTATAATTAATTTATTATATAGGAGGTAATTATGTTAGTAAACGCGAAAGATTTATTAAATAAAGCAAAGATAGAAAAATATGCTGTTGCGCATTTGAATATTAATAATTTAGAATGGGCTAAATATATTTTAGAAGAAACACAAAGTTTAAATAGTCCAATAATTTTAGGAGTGTCTTTAGGCGCTGTAAAATATATGGGAGGATTCAATGTAGTTAGAAGTATTGTTTCTTCATTAATAAGAGATTTAAATATTACAATTCCAGTTGTTCTTCATTTAGACCATGGAACAAGTTTCGAAGCTTGTAAAAGTGCAATAGATGCAGGATTTACTTCCGTAATGATTGACGCTTCTAAACTATCTATAGAAGAAAATATAAAAGTTACAAAACAAGTTGTAGATTATGCTAAACAGTTTGATGTAAGTGTTGAATCAGAAGTAGGTGCAATTGGTGGAGATGAAGATGGTGTTGCTAATGAATTAGCGTATGCTAAATTAGAACATTGTATAAGAATAGCTAGGGAAACTAATATTGATTTTTTAGCGCCAGCACTTGGAAGTGTCCATGGATTATATAAAGGTGAACCAAAATTAGATTTTGAAAAGATGATGGAAGTTAATAATGAAGTTAATATTCCACTTGTCTTACATGGTGGAACAGGTATAAATGATGAATTAATCAAAAAAGCAATTAGCTGTGGAATTACAAAAATAAATGTAAACACTGAATTGCAAATCGAGTGGACAAAAGGTGTTAGACAATTTATAGCAACTGATAGTTCTCAATATGATCCAAGACATATTATTGGTTCTGGAGAAGAAAATGTTAAAACAGCAATTAGAAAAAAAATCCTTTTGTTTGGTAGTAACAATAAGGCATAATAACATATTAATATAGTAAACAAGGAAGTGATTTATGAAACAAATGATTATAGAAGGTAATAAAATGTTAAGTGGGACAATAAAAGTAAATGGAAGTAAAAATAGTGCTTTAGCGCTTATACCTGCTTCATTATTGTCTGATGAAACAGTAACAATTGATAATATCCCACATATTGCTGATATAGATTCTTTAAATGAAATTTTAGAATATTTAGGGGCTGATATTAAATTAAAAGATGGGACTATGATTATTAATTCTTCTTCAATTATAAATAAAGAGATTCCTGAAGAAGCATCAAAAAAATTAAGAGCATCGTATTATTTTATGGCCGCACTTTTAGGTAAATATAAAGAAGTAAGAATGTATTTTCCAGGGGGATGTAATATAGGAAAAAGACCTATTGATCAAACATTAAAAGCCTTTGAAGCATTAGGTGCAGTTGTTGAAGAAAACGATAATCAATATTACATTCATGCTGATGAGTTAGTTGGTGGAAATATTTTGCTTGATATGCCAAGTGTGGGTGCAACAATAAATACGATGTTAGCTGCTGTTAAGGCTAAAGGTGAAACAATAATTGATAATGCAGCTAAAGAACCAGAAATTGTAAATGTTGCTACTTTATTAAATAATATGGGTGCTAAAATTACGGGAGCTGGGACTAGTGAAATAAGAATTAAAGGTGTTTCTAAATTAAGAAGTGCTTATTCTGAAGTTATTCCAGATAGGATAGTTGCCGGTACTTATGTAATTATGGGTGCTTTAATAGGTGATAATTTAAAGATAGATAATTTAATTCCAGAACATATTGAAAGTTTAACTTTGAAATTAAAAGAAATGGGAGTTAAATTAAAAATAAATGGTGATAATATTATTGTAAGTAAGAGTGATAAATTAAAACCTGTAAAAGTAAAAACTTTGGGTTATCCTGGATTTCCTACTGATTTACAACAACCTTTAACTGTCCTTTTGGCATTTGCTAATGGATTATCTACATTAGAAGAAACAATTTATGAAAATAGATTCCAAAATGTTGAATATTTAAATAAAATGGGAACTAATATAGAAGTAAATAATAAAAAGATACGTATTAAAGGAAGTTGTAAACTTTGTGGAAAAGAAGTAAAAGCAACTGATTTAAGAGCTGGAGCTTGTATGATTTTAGCTGGGTTATGTGCTGATGGTGAGACAATTGTAACTGATGTTGAACATGTTTTAAGGGGATATGAGGATATAGTTGAAAGTTTAACTGATATAGGTGCTAAAATAAGGTTAGAAGAAATATAATTAAATAGAGTTTACTCTGTTTTTTTTTGAGGTGAAAATGAAAAAGATATTTATTTTGTTAATAGTTATGTTTCTTGTTTATATTACGTATTCTAATTTTAATAAAAAAAATAGTTATTTGTTATCTTTGGGAGATACTTATTTTTATAGTGATAATTTTTTAATTAATAATAATGATTTTGTTGATGAATTGTACAGAACTACGGATGTTTTAAAAGATATATATAATAATAAAGATATAAATCAATCTATTAAAAATGCGATTATAAAATCAGATGTTATTATTTTATCTGTTGGTAAAAATGATGTTTTGGCAAAACTTATGTATAGTGAAGATGATATTTTTAATTTTATTGATCAAATTATGATAGATATGGATGAGTTGTTTAATGAAATTAATAGTCTTACTAAAGAAGAAGTAATAGTTAGAGAAATAATTTTAGATAATGAAATTTTTGAAATTTATTTTAATAAAAAATTATATGAATTGTGCAATAAATATGATTTTAATTTTATTAGTAAAGATGAGGATATAAGTGAATTTATTGAAAATAATCGTTTAATATAGTATAATAAATTGGGAGGAAAAAAATGGATATACAAAATTTATTTAGAAAAGTTTATACACATTTGTTTGCTGGATTATTGTTAACTTTTGCGATTGCTTATTATGTTTCAATGAACCCAAATATGATTTATAATTTATTTAGTGGGACATCTTGGTTAATACTTGTAGTTGCTCAAATAGGAGTGGTATTTTATTTATCAGCAAGAATTCATAAAATGAGCTTACAATCAGCACGAATATGCTTTTATCTTTACTCATTTTTAACAGGACTTACTTTTTCGACAATATTTTTAGTTTATGAAGTGACTTCAATTGTTTATGTATTTGCATTAACTGCTGCAATATTCTTTATTTTAGCGTTTGTTGCACCGAAGTTAAAAATTGATATAACTAAAATGGGGAATATGTTATTTGTAACTTTAGTTATTGTATTAATAGCTTCAATAGTTAATATGTTTGTTGGAAGTGAATCTTTTGATTTAGGATTAACATCAATTGGGGTATTCCTATTTATGGGATATATCGTATATGATATTAAAAAAATACATGAAAATGCTAATAGAGGATTAGAAATAGAAAAAGCTGCAATCTATAGTGCGTTCGAACTTTATATTGATTTTATTAATTTATTTATTAGATTATTAAAATTATTTGGGGATAGAAATTAGATAGTTATGCTATCTTTTTTATTTGACAAAGTAATAAATAATTATTGATTTATAAAAAAAATTGTGATAGTATAGCAAAAAAAGAGGAGATAATATTATGAACAATGATAAAGCAAAGAAAACACCACCACCACTTCCAAAAAGAAATGAAGTAGCAACACCACCACTTCCAAAAAGAAAAGAAGTAGTAACG
>JAWXUI010000009.1:0-40715 GCA_044432805.1 Mycoplasmatota bacterium
ATAATATTTACTTGCTAATCCAAAGTGTCCAATATTGCTCTTATCATAGATTGCTTTTTGCATGCTTCTTAATAATAATGAAGATAAAATATGAAATTCTTTTTTATCTTTTAATTCTAATAAAATTGCTTGCATAGTTTTAGGCGTAATATTTGCTTTATCTGTTGTTATATTATAACCAAGAACTTTTATAAATTTCAAGAAATTTTCTACTCTTTCTTCTTTTGGGATTCCGTGTATTCTATAAATAAATGGTAAATCCATAAAGTATATATGCGTTGCTACAGTTTCATTAGCCGCAATCATAAAGTCTTCTATTAATTTTTCTCCAGTTCCTCTGTCTCTTAATTTAACGTCTACAGCTTCACCTTGTTCATTTACAATTATTTTTGATTCATCTATATTAAAGTCAATATATCCTCTTTTATCTTTATTTGCTCTTAAAATATCTGCTAAATCTTTCATTAACGATAATTTTTCTGTAAATGGTTCATAACCTTCATTAACTTTATTATTTTCTAAATAATCGTTAACTGATGTATAAGTCATTTTTATTTTAGAGTTTATTACACTTTCAAATATATTATAATCCACTACATTACCATCTTTATCAATTTCCATTGAACAAGACATTGCTAGTCTATCTACATTTGGGTTTAATGAACATATTCCATTTGATAGTTTATGTGGTAACATAGGTATTACTCTATCTGCTAAGTATACAGATGTTCCTCTATCATAAGCTTCTTTATCAATTTCTGTGTTTTCTTTTACATAATATGATACATCTGCTATATGAACACCTAAGTTATAATTTCCATTTTCTAATTTTTCTATAGATATAGCATCATCAATATCTTTTGTATCTGCTCCATCTATTGTGAATATTATTTCTTCTCTTAGATCTTTTCTACCAATCATTTCTTCTTCTTTTACGCTTTGTGGTATTTTATCTAATTCATTTAATACTTCTTCACTAAAAACTGTGTTTATCCCATATTTATATACAATGGACAAGATATCAACACCTGGATCATTTTTATGTCCTAAAACTTCTAAAATTTCTCCGTTATAATTATTGTTTTGTAGTTTATTAGTTACTTTTACTAATACTTTATTACCATCTACAGCACCATTTGGATTAGGAATAGTTATATCTAATTTTACTTTTTCATCGTCTAATTTTATTTTACCTTTTCCATTTTCTTCATAGAATTCTCCAACCATTGGTCTAATTTTTCGATCAACAATTCTTACTATTCTACCTTCTAATTCTATTCCCTTTTTACTAGTTATTTCAACAACAACAGTGTCTCCATGAATCGCATTATTAATATTATTTGGTGCGACAAAAACATCAATATCACCTTCAATGTCAACAAACCCAAATCCTTTTTTATGAGTGATCATTTTTCCTAGTTGTAGATTACTATTATTAAATATCATATACTTATCTTTATTTGTTCTATAAAGTTTTAAAGTATCTTCTAAATTATTAAGTGCTTTTAGTAATTCTTTCAATTCATCAATTGTTTTTAAATCTAAGTGGTCATTTATTTCAGATACACTTAAAGCTATTTTCTCTTTTTCTAATAATATTAAAATTCTTTCTTCCATATATTTCACCTTCTATATTTATTATAGAGTATATTTTAATAAATACATAGTTTTATTTAAAAAAAATTTACATTTTACTGTAAATTTTGCTCTATTTGATCTATTTCTACTTGGTTTATAGAAGAAAACCTTTTTGTTATCTTCTCGCTTGTTGTATGTAATTCAATTACACTTTTATTTACTGTCTCAATACTTCTTGATAGTTTGTCCCATCTTTCTTTATATCTTTGAAATTCTGTTGATAATAAGTTAAGTTCTTTATGTATTACAGAGGCATACTTATCTCTTTCAATATTTTTCATTATAACTTGTATTGTTGTCAAAGTAGATATTAAAGTAGTCGGGCTTGTTATCCATACTCTTTTTTTATAAGCATATTCAACTATTTCATTGTGATATGCGTTTAATTCAGCAAAGATTGCTTCTGCTGGTAGAAATAAAATTGCTTGATCACTTGTTATTCCATCTATTATATATTTACTAGCTATTGCATCTATATGTTTTTTCATATCTAATTTGAAGTTTTTTTCAAATATACTTTTTTGATGTTTATTTTGTATCATTAAATTATAATTTTCTAATGGAAATTTTGAATCTATTGAAATTGTTCCTAGTGGTGATGGTGCGAATAAAACACAATCTGCTATAGTGTTATTGGGAAATGTATATTGCATTTTATATATTAAATCATTATTTTCTCCAAATATATTAGACATTATATTTTTTAAATTAACTTCCCCAAAAATCCCACGTGTTTTTTTATCTGTTAATACGCTTTGAAGTGACACAATATCAGTTGATAATGTTTCAATTTTCTTTTGTGCTTCATCTATTTTAGATAATCTTTCTAATACATTAGTAAATGTTCGGTTTGTTTTTTCAAAGTTTTCATCTAATCTTTCATTTACTTTGTCATTAATTAGTCTTAGTCTATTTTCTAAATTATTGTTTAATTTATCAAAATCTTCAACTAAATTTTTATTTAAAGAATCTTTAAAAGTATTTAATTCTTTTATTGTATTTATTTCTAATTTTCCTAAACGTTCTGTTATATTCGATTCATTATTTTTAAATAAAGAAATTATTATTAAAATAAGTATTATTATTAACAGTGTAATTATTATATATTCCATAAAACCTCCTAGATTATATTAAATTTTTTATTTATTATTTTTGATAATATAAATGTTAATGTCATAAATAGAATTATTAAAAATACTATTCTTATATCTGTAATACTTTGAATTAGTGTCGTACCTATAAATGCCCAGAAGTAAACCATACTTAATTTTCCTAAAATAAGAGCACTTATAAATTTTTTATAGGACATATTGGATATCCCACATGCTATGTTTATTAAGAAAGCTGGGGTAAACGGTAGTGATGATATTAGCACTAAACTACTAAAATCCATATTTGATATAATTTTTTGTGAATTTTTAAAAAAATAAGTATTTTCAATTTTTTTAAATATTGGTATTTTAATTCCTTTTCTAATAAGAAAAAACGCTAAAGAACACCCTATTAATGTTGCTATATAAGATAAAATAAAACCAGTGAAATTTCCAAATATTATTATATTCACTGTTATAAATGCCGATAAGGGAATCATCGGAAATATTGATTCTAAATTAATTATCAAAAAACATACCAAAAGACATAGAAATTCATTATTTACAGATAATTCTTTAATATATTGCACTACTTCTATAATTATTGCTTCCATATTCTCACCATATTTATATTATATATGATTTATAAAAAAATATCTAGATTACTAGATATTTCCTTCTAAAATATATGCTTCATATCCGCCTATTATATTTACTAATTTAAATCCTTGTTTAGATAACATAGAACAAACTTTTTTTGTTGCTATTCCTTGTTGACAATAAATATAGTAAAACTCATTTTTTTTTAAATATTTATTGGGGTCTATAATTAGTTTTTCATATGGGATATGTGTAGCATAAGGTAGATGATTAAAATTGTATTTTTCTACACTTCTAATATCAATAATATTATTTTTTTTATTTAATTTTAGAAATTCATTTATAGAAATACTCATATTACCTCCTATTATAGGATATTACTATCTATAATAGTTGTGTGTTTTTATTCATCATCACTGAAGAAATCATCAAAGAATTGATCATCTGTAATATCATATTCTTCCACTTCTTCATAAGATTGTATTGGTTTTTCTATATTTATTTGTTTTTCTACTAATGGTTGCTCAATTGGTTTTTCTATGTTTTTGTTTTCAACTACTGGTTGCACAATTGGCTTTTCCACAGGTTTGTTTTCAATAATTGGTTGCACAATTGGCTTTTCCACAGGTTTGTTTTCAATAATTGGTTGCGTAATTGGCTTTTCCACAGGTTTACTTTCAATAATTGGTTTCAAAATCGATTTTTCCACAGGTTTATTATCAATAATTGGATTACTTTCTACATTATTAATAACATTTTTTGTTACAACTGGTTTACTACTTTCGACTTTTGGCCTAGCATTAGAAAATTTAATATCATCATTCATAATCGGTGACATTGGAATATTTGCAGGTTTATCTTTTCTTACAGGCATTGCAACATTTTGAATTTGATTGGTTTCTGTTGTAATATTTTTAGTTTCTACTGTTTTCTTATTATCCATCGCAGGTTTTACTTCTGCACTAATTGGCTCTTTAATTTGGCCTTTTTCTACTTTTTCATCATCTTCTAATTCAGCTATTTTTGCATCTATTCTCTTAATTAAATCATCAAAGTTTGCATTTCCTGGAGCTTTTCCATTTGGTTGTTGACTTTGCATAAATGGATTATTAGAAGGCATAGCATTATTTTGTGGTTTTTGAGCAAAAGGATTATAATTAGGATTATTAAATGGATTAGCACCTGGATTAGGCATACCCATTCCCATACCCGGATCAGTAATACCATTTTTCTCCATTTTTTCTTTTCTTTTCTCTTGACAGAAAGTTTGAATATCAAATAATTGAACAGGTGCTTTTTCTCTTTGAACATACGCGGCTTTCGGATATGCTCTTCCCCATTTTCCATCGCGTTCCATTTTCCAGTCATGCATCATTTTTGTTTTAAAAGGAAAACTTCTTATTCTCATTACGACAACAGTTCCTTCTTCTAAACGCTGTAAGTCACTTACTGTAACTAATGGAGTAGAAGCAGTTTTATCTTTTTCTTTCGATTTTTTTTCTCCACAAAGTTTTGAAATTTCTTCTAATGAAGCTAATTCATTACTTATTAAGTAAATAGTATTACCACAGTTACCTTTTATTGTATCACCATTTTCTTTACCGTAAACTTGAGTTAATTGGGCAAAGTTTTGAATGATAAATGTAAATCTAATATTTCTACTTCTCGCAGCTGTTACCATTGTTGTTACATCTTTTAATGGTGGCATATTAGCAAATTCATCTAATATAAAGTTTGTTTTAAACGGTAATTTACCGCCACTTTCTTGTGCTACATCAATTAAAGTTTCATAACATTGTTTGATAAATATTGTAACTAATGAGTGATAAGTCTTCTTTTCATCTTGAATAATTAAAAATACTGCTGTCTTTTTTCTACCAATATCCTTCATATCAAAATCACTATGACTTAACATTTCAGATAAATTTTCTCTTGATGTAAATAATTTGATTTTTTGTTTAAAAACAGATAAGATACTACTTTTGGTATCAGATGGTGCCATCAATGTAGAAGCAACATTTACGTAAGCTGGACTTGCTTTACTTTTATAACTAAAGTAGTCTTTTATAAATGTTGTTCCCATAAATTTATCTTCACCAACAGTTGTCATTAAATTTATTGTGTTTAAGTTTATTTCTTCTTCTTTTGCATCTTCAAAGATTGCTAAAGATAGACCTGTAAAATAGTCAGCAGATGTTTTTTCCCAGAAAGGGTCACTGCTTTTAGCGTTTTCATCATATAAGATATTCATGGCTAAGTCATCAAGTAACTCATTGGCCTTATCAGCATTTCCTTCTCTATATAAACTATAAGGTAATGTCATTGGATTCCATGCGCTTCCTCTTTGAGGATCACGGAAATTTAGAACAACAACATTATATCCTCTTTCTCTAAGCATCTCAGCATTTTTTTCATATATTTCACCTTTGGGGTCAGTGATAAGCATTGATTCACCTTTTTTTGCTAGTAATCTAACCATTGGTTGAACAATGATTTGTGTTTTTCCGGCTCCGGTAGAACCGATTACTAAGTTGTGATATTCTCCACCATCTACCCATAATTCTTTACCATTATTCATAATTGGTATTCCGGCTACATCACTAGTATCACTTGTAAAATTTACTTTACTCAATTCTCTTTTCATTTCTTTTGGTTCCATCCAACGAGAATATCCTTCTTCTTTGGTTTTACCAATACGAAATCCAGTTCCTTTTTCCATATCAAAGAAATAAGATGAAACTGAAGCAAATACAGCGATTAATGTACCTAAATAGAAAACCATCGTCGGTGCAAAAAATTCAGGAGTAAAAGCAGGCAGTGGATTAAATCCCCATAATGTTCCTGTATCTAAAAATTCATAAGCGTTTAGCACAGCTAAAGCTATCAAGAACAAAAGTACTATTGCAAATATTATAAAAAGAAATACATCTTTTGACTCTGCTCTAAATTTTAATTTCATAAAATCAATCCCCCACTATATTTTATTTCGTTCGCTATTTTTTCTTTTTACAAATAATATTGTTCCTGTTATTCCTACTAACAAAATAACTACAACTGATAAAAGTACAAAAGTTTCCATATCATTATTATAACTTTTACTAATAACTATTTCAATAGGATTATTAGTATAATTATCATTATTAAATTCCCAAATATATTTATTATCTTCAATTATGCTAGCATTATTAGATATGACGTCATGATTAGTAGTAATAATTACTCTTATACTATCTGCTGTTATATAATCTTGAACTAAACAATTAAATTGATTGCTCGTTGATATATAGTAATTATCACTATCTTCACTAAAATCATATTCATCATAACAATAGGCAATTGCTAATGAATTTTGATATTCTTCATATGTAAATGAATAATCATATGTAACACTATTTTCTGATGTTTCTAAATTATAAAGTTTTCCGTTCCATAGTTCGTATAATGCATATCTATCTGTACCTATTAAATAGTTTTTATCATTTTCTTCATCTTCATCAAAATAAAATGTTATATTTTCATTAAATTGACCATTTTTTATTTCTAATTCATAATCTACAGTGCAACCAGTTAATAATAAAGTTATTATAAAAATTAAAATTATCTTTTTCATATTACACCTCGTCTAATAAATAAATATATCCTAAAAAAGTATAACCATTATAACTAGAGATCCAATCAGTATCTACTACTTTAGTTTGAACATTTACATCTGCCCATCCAGTACTATAATCCCAAGTTCCATCTGATGTTTTTGTTCTCCAACCATGAGAAATAAGCATAGTTCCGTCATCGTATACAGCTTCTACTATCGCAACATGTCCATATTGAGTATTACCGCCCCAAACAATAATAGAACCTGCTTTGGCGGCATTTATATCTGTTGAACTTCCAAATGCATTTCTAAGAGTATCATTCCACCAGTCCTTGGCATTGCCATAGCTAGCGTTTAATAATGCTACAGCTTCAGCTTTTGCCGTTTCATCAGCTACTAAATTACTAATAATTTCAATAGCTCTTGATCTAACATACCAAACACATTGTCCTAAATTACTTGCCGAACCATCATAATATGGATTTGATTCTAATGGAAATCCTATGTCTACCAGTGTTCCACTAAATTCACCAGTCAAATTTCCAGAACTACCATAAGATGCATTTCCTGATACAAGATTACCAGATGAATCATAAACGTTTGCGTCTGCAAACATATTATAAGAATCTTTTTGTTCGAAAATTTCCGAAATAATATTTTCAATATATTGATCCTTTTCACCATCAGCCCACTCTTTAGTTTTTAATGAACAATTATCGCAATCCAAAAACATATATGGTATAAAAAATTCTGTTAAATAAGCTTTATATTTAGTGTAATCATTAACCATTTCGAAAGTATATACCGGATATGTATCCACATAAATTGCTTCGTTTGTTTCTTCATCATATCCGACAAATTCTGGTAAACATTCTACATATTCAGAAGAAATGATTGAATCATCTTCTGAATAACCAAAAAATTCATCTGAATAACTATCGTCTTGATAAAATCCAAAACCAATTACAGAACTATAGTAAGAAGATAATACACTATCAAAAAGCCAATTATTCCCTGTTATATCAGCTGTTGAATTCGCTTCATAAGCCCAACTAAAAGTAATACCTTTAAAAAAGTCATTTACATTATCTTTTACTGTTCCCAAAAATACATTTTGATAATATGCAACAGGATCAATATACTGAGCACTAAAATTTTCCCACCATCCAGGTTTTTCTGTAGTACAACTTTGTGTTACTTTAGTAGATACTAATGCTCCCGTTAATCCTCTATTCCAAGGTAATAATGTAAGATAATTTCCTACCCATATATTAGCCCATCTATAAAATGATTCTGAATCCTCAGCGTTAAATCCAACAGCCGAATCTCCAAGAGTAGCTGACACTTCACTATCTGTTAATTCTTCTGCTGTACCATCTTCATCAATCCAGATACTTGCATCTATTAATTTTCCATAATTCAATGTCGCAGATATTAATGCACTATCTAAGTTACCTAAATTATCTCCCGTTTCAGTAAATAATTTATATTGCTGAATCATTAAATTATTATAAACTTCGTTTTCTGTACCTACAGCACCATCACCGGTTAAATAATTAATCGTTTTATTAATAGTTAGTGACACATTTGCTCCAAATTCATTTAGTGATTCCTGAATTGAATTCATTACATTATCAATAGACATTAATTGTAAAAATGAAATTATAAAAAGTATTAAAAAAAGAAAAATAGTCGATGAAATACCTGCAATTATCAAATATATTTTAATTGTTTTTGTTACTTCCTTTTTAGCAATTTGTGTAGCTAATGCTCCTGCGGCATCTGCTAATGGTCCACTTAATGCACCGCCTGTAGCTGTTGTTATTGCAGTGCTAGCACCTTTTTCAGCTACTTTATCAAATTGTTTTTCAGCCCCACTTTTTTCTTCTTCACTTTTACCAGCTATTTTATTACCAACTTCTCTACCAGCATTAGAAGCCATATCATTTATATTATGGCCAGATGCTATATTTTGCAATTTACTTGCCGTAGCGTTATCAGTATTTTCACTATGTAAATTTTTAAATCCATTGTCCATTGAATCACCACCTAATTACTATAATCCACCAGCACTTCCAAATGAATCAAGTTCATTTTCAGTTGCAATTACATCAATTTGCATTCTTCTGCTTCCGCATACAAACAAAGCATTTCCCTGTTGGAATTTTTTTATTGCTTCTTTTTCATTATCATTCAAATCAATTAATTGCGATAAATCCTCAACTGCTTGCTTTTTTAGTCCCATTACTAAATAATAAGATGAGTTATCAAATATAGCTTTACCTTGAGTAATAACCGAAGGATTAATAAAATCACTTGGTTGTTGCGTTATTATTATTGTTCCAGTATTATATTTTCTACTTCTTCTTTGCACTTGGGCTAAAAAGTCAGCTCCCAAAGAGTTATTCCCACTTAACAATACATGAGCTTCATCAACCATTAAAATAGTGTTAACTCCACTGTCTAGTGTTAATCCCCATGCATATTTTAAAACATTAAAGAATAAAGCATTTCTTATATTTGTATCAGCATTCATTAATTCTCGAATATTAAATCCAATTATTTCACTATTTTTACTGATAGTTGTGTGTCCATCAAAATAATATTTTAATTCTTTAACAATTGGTCTTATTTTAAGTTCTAATCTTTCCATTACATCTTTTTCATGAGTAGCTTCTGGCATAGCAGATAATTTTCCTCTGATTGTTGCATAAACATCTTTAAAAGTAGGATAATCGGTAGATACAAACTGTGTAAAATCAGAATTAAAATCCATTCCAAACCTTTTATAAGTATCTTGAACAACTTCACTAAACATAGTAATTATATCTTCTGTTATAGAAGGATCATAATATTTCATAAAAGCTTTTAATGTTTGCAAAGTACGAGTTAAAACAGTATATCCTAATCCTTGTTTAATTTCGTCTTCATCTGCATCCATTATAACTTCAAGTGGATTAATCATTCCAAATTCTCCACCTTTACCTAAATCAATAAAGTCCCCACCATACGTTTTTATCATACCTTCAAGTTCACCCTCGGGATCTATTGCAACAATTTGATAGTCATTTCTTATGTGTGTTCTCAATAACAATTTTGCAGATGTTGATTTACCTGAACCAGAAGTTCCTAAAACAATCATATTAGCATTATTTCTATTATGTTCTTTTTTAGTTTGATATAAAAATTGATTAAATAATATAACTCCACCTGAAAAGTCAACTCCCAATAAGCATGACAAACCAGGATCTTTAATACTATCAAATATAAACGGATACATAGCTGCTATAGTATTACTTGGAATTGGTGTACCAATTCTTTTTTCTATTTCTTGATCATCATATATTGGAATAATTGATTGTAATATTTGCTTTTGTTCAAAGCGAAGAGATATTCCTCTCATTTGCATAGCTTCTAAATGATTACGTACTTGTAGTTTTTTAGTAGCTAAAGATTCTTCTGAATCAGCTGTAATCATAACATGCATTTGAAAATCAAATATTTTAGTTCCTCCACTTGCAAGTTGTTGAATAAAATATTCTAAAGATTCATAGTCTTGTCTGATTTGCTCTTGCCTGGTTTTATCATTTTCTTGTCCATAAGCTGTTTTCAATTCAGATATTTCTCTATTTAACATTTTTGTCATAGTAGTAAATGGTAATGGAATATGTTTAATTACAACTTTAATTCCAGCCATGCTAGTTAGATTTGCTAAATAACCTTGATTTATAAATTTAGGAAAAGACACAACTGTTAATATAGTTGCGTATTTATCGCTTATTATAAAGTCACTACCTCTAAATTCAAGCCCTTTAGGCGCTAATTGTTGTTTTAAATTCATTAACTCATCACCGTCCCAAACGTCGTATTTTGTCCACCATTTAAGAAGTTATCTAATACTACTCTTAAATCTTCATTAGTTGTTTGAAAACTAACCAATCCTGCTTGCGAAAAATCATTAATTAAATTTCTAATTTTCTTTTGAATCATAGCAGAATCTTTTTCTTTAAATAACAAGAAATATTCAGTATCAACAATATTATTTTCAATAAACATATTACCTTTATTGATATCTTGCATTATTAATTTTCTTTTTGCCGGATGGCTTACTTTGTTATATAAAAGTTGTAATTGCGATAGATAAACATTTATATCCACTGGTCTATCTGCAACAACTATCCAAAATTCAAAATCTAATTTATCATAAACATATTTTAAATTAGCGATTATATTATTTTGAGTATTATAATCTAATATAAATATATTTCTAGGCATAATTTTTACACCTGTTACTTTTGTATTATCATCTAATACAATTGTTCCATTTACAATATCTTTAACCGGAACAAATATATCAGTAAATTTACTATCTTTCATCTTTGCCATTAAAACACCAACCCTTCCAAACAAATTTATTTCTTTCAGTATAAAATTTAAACGCACTTATAATAAACGATAACATATTATGATAATTTGGTATTGGTAAAACCAAAAACCCAGTTACTATTCCCGGAGATATAGCTAAAACGGCTATATATGGATTAGAAAGGTCTGGAATTAACATTAAAAGCGCTAAAGACAAAGCTAACCCACTTCCGAATAATATTAGATCAAATTTATTAAATAGCCCAAAGATCAATAATGATCTTTTACTATTTGCTGGTATTAAATAATTATCCATTTGTATCACACCCTTTTTATATTATTTTTTAGCCGTAGGTCTTGGACCTTTAGCTACTTTCATTGCTTTCTCTAACCTAGCATCTTTAGCATGCATTTTACCCATTACATCATGTGTAGCCTTTCTTCCATCTTCAGTTTTTTTAGCTTTTTCATAAGCTTCTTGTTTTATTTCCATATCTGCTCTTTTTGATGCAACATTACTAATTGCATTTGCATCATTAGGATTATTAGCTAATACTGATTCTGCTATACTTAATTCTGAATTTGCTTTCCTTAAATCTATTTGAGTAACTTCAGAATTCTTTTTAGCGGTGTTATAATTGATTGCAGATGTTATATATTCTCCTGACTTAAATCCTATTTTTTTATAGTTGTTTTCTAATGTTGTTCTTTTGTTATTATTCAAATTTCCACTTGGATCTAAATCACCCGCTTCTATGCTAACGGAATTCGGTTTTTGATTGTTTATTTGATAGCTTTCTATATCATTTGCAGCTTTACCAATATCATATGATTTATTCATTTCTTTTAATTCCCTACGCCCACCATAAATAGAGTAAGCATTTTCTAAATCTTTTTTTGCTGCGTCTCTGCGAGCAACTCTATCGGCAGTTTCAAAGATAGATGTTTTCCCGTCGTTTCCTAGAAGTTTAAAATTTTTACTAGTCTTCATAAATCCATCCGCAAAACTTCTTTTATGTACTAAGGCATCTGCTCCACCAAGCACTGACGCTGCTCCCTTCCCCAAAAACGGAACTTCCGCAACTCGTTTAAACGGATTCATAGTGAATCCGCCATCTAGTTTGATTCCTAACATATCACCTAATAATTTAGGTGCTTCTTTAGCAAATAATAATAATCCTACTATTATCCATGCTCCTGTAAATGGATTTAAATCACTTATAGCTTCTCCAGTTGTTGCATCATATACAGAAAATACACCACCTTGCACTATTTCAGAAATAATGAATACAACAAAGAAAATTATAATCAATCTAACAAACACATCTAAATATGTTTTAATACATGTTTGAACCCAATTATCAAATGTTTTTTGTCCTTTAGGATCTATAGATGAAATAATTGGTATTGGAGCTATAATTTGCAAAAATGCTAATTTAGCTGAACGTATTGCAACATCAAAAGTAAACATCAATATAATCCACGCAACTAAAATACCTGCAAGTGTTGATATAATTGGATGATAATAGTAATCGTAATAACCATTCGTTGAGGAAGTTCTATTAACATCATTAAAACAATTTGTTGTCGCACCCGAGCACGAAAATTCAACTAACCCTGATGAGTCATCAGTATAGAAAAAACCTGCCATAATAGAACCAGATATGGTTGAACCCATTTCATCAAAAGAGTCTGCAGCTGTAGAAGATGTTGTCGCACCCATTATCAGATTACCTAATATATTATTGTCTAAAATTATTGATTGAATAGTGTATGCTGTATTGAAAATAGTAGGTACACTAACTAACAATATTAACATTATTATTATTTTTTGAATTAATTTACCGGCACCTTTGTCTCCTGTTAAAGTATCCGGATTCAAAAACATTTGTATTAAAGAGAAAGTTACTTTAAATAACATTATAAATCCCAAAAATACATATATTCTTCCTGCAAAAGAACTAATAGTATCTTGCGATAAAACGGATATATTCGTAATTTCTATAAAAATCCCATAAAAAGCTTCTATAGCCCAATAAATAAGTTCATCAAGTATTCCGAACATACCTCTGACTATTCCACTCCAAAATCCTGATTCTTGCATTATTTCACCTCTTCTTTAAATATTATCTATACATGTATTTAAATCTGGAATAAATATTCCTAAAATAAAGTTAATTAAAGCTGGCAAAATAAATAATATTGCCACAATAATAACTCTTTTAATTAATTTTGTATAAGCTTTTTTCAATTCATCTTCTTTTTCACTAGTAAGCGCTTTAAAGAAGTCTAGTAATGTAAGTGCGATTAAAAGACCAATTAAACCAACTCTAATAAATTCAAAAATTCCGTTTAATTCATCCGTTAATGGACTAATTAAATCGCATCCACTTACATCTGTATTAAATTCTGTATTTGTTGTTGGCGAATAAGAATCAAAAGTAGTTAAAGTTTGTTCAACAATTGCTATCTCTTCTTCTGTATAAACATCCGAATCAACACAATTAGTTAAAAAAGATGACACTTGGCTTAGTACATACTCTTTAGAATCTGCCGTAAACGCAGACAAATAACTTGGTAACGATGTCATTTCAGTTCCATAAACTGCATTTAGCGACACCAACAATTGGGCATCTAATGCATCAGATAAAGAATTAGAATCAGATTGAATAAGAGAACTATTTATTAAAGAATCACACTTCGATTCAGCCTCAGTTGGAGTACTAAACGAATATTCTGAATAACTATTTTTAAACAGAGTTAACGCCTTTTGCAAAACATTTTCGTACAATGTAGCGGTATTCTCGTGAGTCTTATCTACGCCCAAACATCCCTCACCGCTGATAGTACAGTCATCAACTGAACTTCCGTAACAAACACTCATTCCCGAACATGAAGAATCTGCATCAGCATATATATTAGTCGGGCACATTTCTGTTAATGACGCTGAATTAGATGGAATATCACCGTACTTATTGTCTACAGAGTAAACAGACATGAACGCATTTGGCGCATCATTAGTTGAATCTTCATTATAAAAAGATAACCCACCACCGCTAAATTTTACAACTATATTCTTATAATAACAAATGCTAGTCCCTTGACTAGTTCTACAAGAATAATTTTCACTAGAATAAGTACAAAGTGTTATAGTATTTTCATCAAAACTATAAGTTGTGTCTGCACTTACTCCACTTATATTTATAATAAAGAAAAACAAAAATAAAAACGTAAACTTAATATTTTTTAAATTCATAATAACACCTCATAATTATAATCTCATATACATACATTATAACATATAAAAAAGCAATAATAAACTATAATATTGCTCTTTTTTTTATCATTTTATTCGGAAGGTGTACAGTAACTAGAATCAGAACCTTCTATAAAACAATTAATACAATTAACAATTGATGTTTCATCCATTTCTCCACCACTTCTAGGCGCTAAAAGTTGGAAAATCCATATAATAATAGATACTATCAGAAATATAATAACAGCTATAACTGTTCTTCTTATAAAATTTGTTTTTGCCTTAGACATTGTCTTCTCGTCAGATGAAATAACCGCTTTAGAAAAATCGATCATCCCCATTACAATTAAAACAACAGGAACAAAAACTCTTACTCCAGTTATTAATAAAGATATTAAATTAGGAATAACAGCAGGAAACGATTGTGATATTCCCCCGCAGGTAACATTGCCTAGTGGATTTGCTTCATCTGCCAACACAGGAACTGCGATCATCATTAAAGTAATAAATAATAATACATATCTTTTTTTCATATAACACCTCTATAGTATAAATTATATCATAAATAAAAAAAAAACAATATAAAATTGTTTTAAATTAACAGTTGTTACTAATAAAGCAATCAATACATTCAGAAATTCCTTCGTCTTCAGCACCTGCTGATGCAAGTAAACCAAATACTAGTTGAACTATTGCTACTACAAAGAAAACTAAAACAGCAGCTATTATTCTAGAAATAAATATTTTTTGTGCTTTTTTGATGTCATCTTCTTTTTGTTGGATAACCGCTTTACCTAAATCAAGCATCCCAAATATAATTAATAAAATCGGTACAACAATTTTAATCATTGTAACCACTAAAGAAACAACTCCAGGTAATAATGCTGGAATATCATCAATTCCTCCACAACTTACAGTATCTAATATAAACATAAACATATACCTCCTTGTTACATATAATATTACTTTAAATTTATTTTTTTGTCAATCATATCATCTTATTTTTTAAAGTCCTAGGAAACTCCAAAAACCATTTTTCTTAGTTTGTTCCTCACTGCTATTCATTTTAGTAAATCCAAGTCTAGCTAAAAACGTATTTAATGCGAATGAATCAACTTCTCTATCATCAAGATGTGGCAAATTATAATAAATTTTTGTCTTTGCTTCATATTCAAATTCTAATACATCCTTAGATGATAACAAACTCTTGTTAAGCATAATTTTTTTATCTTTTCTTTCAGCTAAATCTCTAGGTTTAGTAATCAAATACTTATTTAAAGATATCGTTGAAGGGTCTAATAAAAATAATATTTCATGACACAAAACTTCTGCACTAGGACTATTATTTATATCTATTAGCAAAACATCATTACCACTATTAGCAGCAATTATATTACCAATATTGCTTGAATCTGTTGATATTAAGTTTTTATTTCTAAAGTAAACAAAATCCTTTTTATCAACTTCTATTCCTTTTACTTTGTAATGTTGAGATAATGCATTAGCCATCATATATGCTAATGATGTTGCGCCCGCTTTTTCATTTAAACTTTTTAAACCAATAATTTGAACAGAATTTACTTGAGTATAAACAGTATTATATTCAGTTGAACCTTGATTTTGTTCTATTTGGTGAATATGCGCAACATCCCTATATGTATTTGGATTATTATATAAATACATAATTCCATCTAGATTTTTTGTAAAATTATAAATACCCATGGATATGATTTTAGATAGATAATCTGGATTAGCACTTTCTTCATCATCTTGTAAAACTAAAATTAGTTTATCCATATCTAACGCAATAGACAATTTCTGTAAATTTTTAATATTTTTATAATCTTTAATAGAAGTTATATCTAAAATCATTCTTTGATAGAAAAAGTTTTGAAAAGTAGAAATAATTTCATCAACTTCAAATTCGCCATCTAAAGACTTAATTATATCAACTTCTAAAGATTGTAATAAAGTTTTTTGATTATTTGATATAATAACATTCATTTAAACAACTCCTTTTTTAATCAGCATAATAAAATATAATTGTCTCTCCACTAACCGGAATAGTTAGAAGAGAAGATATTATAGGAAAATCAAAATACATATAAGCAACAACCTTATAGTACATTCCCCTAGAACTCTCAAAACCATAAATGCAATATTGATAATTACTATTCGGATTTAAAGCTGCTCCACCATTAGTTGCCCCGCTTACAGTTGGACAATTATTGATTCCATTACTGTTAACTCGATAACCAATATCAATCAAGAAGGATTCTATTTGTTCTTCTACAGTAGATTGATTAGCAGAATATCCACTATCCGTATTTTCAATAAATTCAATTATTCCATTTTTAACTTTGAAAGCTTTTGTATAGCTTAGAGAGCCCACTAAAAGAGCTATAATAACACCAATAAAAACCATCATTATATTAAAAATGGACGCGTTTGCTATAGCTTCTCTCATTTGCTCACCTCTTAGGCACTTTTGCCGTTTGCAAAATCATAAATACTTTCTGTTTTTGCATAAATTTGAATTTTAAAATTTTCTCCAACTACCGGAAGATCAAAATACATATATGTAACTATACCATAAGAGTAATAGTAATCACTTTCTTCAAAACGATATAAGCAAATATCATAATTCGATGTCGCCGCGTATAATGCTAAAGCATCTTCACCGTCTTTTTTTGGACAATCAGTTGAAGAGGTGGACTGACGATAACCTAAATTTGATAAAACTTGGGCTATCTCAGCATCTGATAAAAGATTATATCCTTCATATTCTTCTATTTCTTTGGATATAGCACTATTAACTTTAAATGCCTTGTAATAATTAACCGTGGCCGCTAAAAAGCAGAATATAATAGTGATGAAAAGAATCATCATATTATATAAAAATATACTTCCAATTCCCTCTCTCATCTATTTCACCACCTTGTTTAAGTTATTAGCTATCTAGTGAACATGCTCCATTATCCCAAGTTCCACCATTTGTATTACATTCTGATTGTGCTGCTGTTGTTTCCATTGCATTTTGTACAATCGGTGTTACAACTGCTGCTATAACAGCTATTAATATAATTGCAACTACTGTTAAGTTTGCTTCTCCTGCTGCTTCTTTCATTTATTTCACCACCTATCATATACCTTAATATTATTATACATACATTTTAAATTTTTATCAAGTATTAATAACTCATCATTGACATCATAGATAAAAGCATCAAAAACATTATTCCACCACCAGTACACATAAGCATGATCATTGTTTTTCCTTCCATCTTTCCCAAACGAGCTTTATATTTTTGTTCACGAGCTTTATTTTGTAAACTCGATACAGTTTTAGAAAACATCATTAACTGTTCTTGTTTATTCTCTTGAGAACCAAGACCAAGTCTATAAAGCAAACGCATCATACGCATTGAATCTCTTACGGGATATTCTCTAGCAAAGTCCATATAAGGATCTACTGTTGAGTCACCTGTCTCTATTTTACTAATCAAATTTCTTAATCCAGGTTTAAACACACTAGGAGCTGTTTCAATTGATCTTGATAGAGCAACTGGAACAGTGTAATGTTGAATTAAAATTTCTAACCCTTTTAAATAGTAAGGTAGCATTTGATCAATATGATGTAAGTTTTTTTTATAATAAGACGACAATTGTGTATAAGGTTGTTTAAAAACTATATATCCTAAAATTAAAGAAAACATAACATATATAAAATTAAGTTCGTTTAAAAATAAGAAATTAATTGCAACAATGACTAATAAACCATTCATAAGCCTTTTTCCATAGAATTTATCAACATCTAAATATTCATCACCATATTTTATACTTAACAAAAATTTATAATCAGATTCCATTAAGAAACGAAAATAAGGTTCTGTGTCAACTATAAACTTTTTAGTATCAACTGCATTATTGACATGAAATATATAAATAACTATAATTCCTATTACTAAAAATTCCATTACTCAGCACCTACATTCTCATTATAATATTTTTCTCCACTTAATAAAAAGTAAGAATTTACCAAAACTATACCATGTAGTAAGCATTGTACTTCAATCCTATTTAACATAATGATATATGTATCAACACTTAATAAGAATTGAATTAACATTACCATTAAATATAAAATAATACCAAATTGAATAAACTTCTTATGGAATATTGCTCTATCTATTCTATCTCTATAAACGTTTTCAATTAACATATCTATATCAAGAGACATATTTTCTAAAGAATCACCAGAATCTTTAGATCCCTCACTTGTTATTTGATAAAATAATTGATGCATATTTCTTACTATGAAATAATCATATCTTGCATTCATATATTCTATTGATTCATTTATTGTTCCATTAGCATAAGCTAAATCAATCATACTTTTAATATCAGATTTCATAGGGTCTTCTAAAACTCCAGATTCGTATACACCTTCTAATGCTTTAACGAATGATTGTGTCGTTGCAAACTCCATTATCGTATTTGTTGTGTAAACTTGAACTTGTTCAAAAAGAAATTCAGAATAAATTCTTTTGCATCTTAAATAAGATAAGTAAGGCACTACCATAACTGAAGCACTCATATAAATTAAAGAGATAATAATACTGTAAAAGTACATATAAGATATAAGAAATGCACCTACAGCAAATATGGCTACTTGAATCATATATTCCCTTGGTGTAAAGTCATGACCTAAATCTTTTACTTTTTTTCTTATTTCTTTATAAGAAAACGGAGCATATCTTTCATATAACAAGTCAGCTTGTGTAACTATATATTTGTATGCTTGTTTCCCCGAACTTTGTTGGTAAAACAAAATATATAATATAATGAAAGCTATTAAAATAAACATTAATAACACCATTTATATCCCCTCCTTTTAAAATAATGTTTCTGTTGTATTATTTTGATTCGAATTATTGTTAGTGGCTGTAGCACTTTCAGATACCGGTTGAACTACAGGTTGAGTTACTGGTTGAACTACAGGTTGAGTTACTGGTTGAACTACAGGTTGGGCAGTTGGTTGAGTATCTGATTTAGGAACAATATTACTTACTTCTATATTATTTTCAACATTCTCATCTATATTCGTATTTGTAGTTTCTCCTTCTTCGCTAACACCACTAACTAAATGTTCTGGTAATAATACACCTTGCAAAGCTAAATGTTCAACTAAATGTTTCGATGGATTTTTTCTGTAAGCATTTCCTAGATTATCTTTTAAATAAATAGTATTACTTGATGCTTCATTATCCTCTGTAACAAAAAACTCTGTAACTTCTGCAATTTCACGAACAAATCTTTTTGTTTCTTTACTTTGATAACCTCTTACATATATACCTAATTGAACATATCTATGTATAGACTTTAAAAATTGGTCTATATTTTGACTTGTTTCCATTAAACTATACATACGACTCGGTATAGCTGAAGCTTTATCGGCATGTATAGTTGATAAAATGTAGTGTCCTGATGAAATTGAGTTACGAACCGCTAAAACAGCTTCCGCACTTCTTACTTCGGATAATAAAATCCATTTAGGGTTCTGTCTCATACATGTAACTAAAACATCTGAATAAGATGCTATGTTGTTTGTTTTCATTGCGACAATATCTCTTGTCGGATAAATTCTATCCAAATGCAGTTCCAATGTATCTTCTATTGTTATTATCTTTTCATTTTCTTTTATTTTAGAACCTAAATATTTTACAAACTCTGTTTTACCTGAACCAGTTTCTCCACAAACAATAATGTTGCAATGTCCTTCAATACACTTTACAAGTAAATCATGTATTTCGGCTGTAATATATCTCTCTTCTAAAATTTTATCTTTTACTAATCTAATTTTAGCAGGAGTTTTACGAATAACACAAGCTACTCCATTTTTAGCAATCGAATCATGAACAAAGTTCATACGTAACTCTGCTCCTTCTGCATCCAAGAACGGATAAGCCATATTAAATGTTTTACCCATTACATTGGCACATTGGAACGCTAATTTTTCCATAAAAGTGTTATTAATTGCAGTATTTTCAATACGATAGATACCTTTTGATAAAGTTTTTAACCAAATTTGTCCACCATTACTGTAAGAAACGTCTGTTACGTCTTCATGTTCTAGATATTCATTTAATGGCCCAAAATCAATTTGGGAAAACATATTATCCATATCTTATTCCTCCGTTGTATCTTCTGTTTCTTCTGTTAAATCTTCTTCAACATCTTCTTCTGTTAAACTAGAATCAATATCTGATAAAGGAATATTAACGGTATTTGCCTCAATAAATTCTTTTAGTTGTGTCGTTGAAACTTGTGTTCCAGAACTTGTATCAACAGAACCTCCTACAGGTACTGGTATTAATTCCACTGAATAAGTACTCATATATTGTGCTTTTCTTAATAATATATTAATTTCTTCAGTAACACTAAAAATTAAGTATGCTGGTGTTCTTGTTTCTGTCGCATTTTCAAATACATTTTGACCTGAAGAATCTTTTACAGCAAGTATCTCTACATTTGATAATAATTTTCCAACCATTATTTTACCTGTTTCATCTACAGCTTTCATGTAAATATCTATATAATTCCCTGGAAATATTGAATTACCAAAAGTACTTGATATTGTAACTGGAAAATTAAATACTACTTCACCCTCTGGAATTTCTGTGAATGAACTATCCGGTAAAGTGTCCCCACTTACTACTACATCTGTATAAAACATACTTCCCTCTGGAATTGTTGTATTATAGTTACTATATTGCCCAACAATTAATGATGAGGCCCTAATAACATTACTACTTACAGCTATTGAAGGTACTGATATATACGTAACCATATCAGCTGTTATTAATGTTTTTGGTTGAATTGTTTGATTTGCAACCGGAATTTGTATTGGTGTTGTTGCAGCATCTATTTGTGAATTATACATAAAGTATAAAATCCCTACGATTAATACCACACCAATAATTGTTACTGTATTTTTATTTTTTAAAAACTTTTTAATTGAATATACTAAATTATTCATTTTTTCCTCCCCTTTTCTTCTTAATATGGAACTTCTAATATAGCGTCTAATCTGTTTACAATATCAAATTCATAGATTTCTCCAGTTGCGGAAGTATCTTCAGCGCTTGAAACTTGTATACTGACCTTTGGCGGTTCCTCATTAACATCATAAATTTCTATTACATAAGTGGTTGATAGATTAGCATTTTCTGCAAATCTCCTAACAAAATTTTCAACAAACTTTTCCCTATCAATCCTTATTGTACCATCTTGACGATAAGCAGCTAAGTCAAATGCATCTAGCATAGCTGCCTCTGTTACTTCTTTTAGCATTGTATAATTATGTTCATCAGTATTTATTACGCTTTGGAAAAAGAATATAAAAAATATAGATGTTACTCCAAGACTAACTACCAAAACACCCCACATTGCTTCTTTCATATCTCACCTCTATCTACATGTGTTAAAGTTTGCATTACTCACTGAACATGTTCCCCCAAAATATCCAGCGAATGTCGAATGGATAAATGTACTTTTACATTCTTCACCATATGCATCACAAACCAAATTAAAATCTGCATAATCATTGTCAACGGAATCGTTGTAATTTCTAATCTCTTGTATTACAGCTGGTGTTAACGTTATAGTGTATATTGGTTCCAGATTATAAACATCATTACCTTCTACATTCCTATTTTCTAATATTACATCTTCAACTGTTGCATTATCATTAGTGCAATCGTAATAGTAGCACCAATTTGATCCCGTTTCTCTACCAGTTCCAGTTTCCCCTGGGAAAGGATCCGATAAATCAATCGGTCTATATATAACATCTATCCCTGTTGAATCTTCCTCATCTCCATCATCAGGATCACACTCTGCTGGTGGGTTTTGACCTTCACATTCATTACCAGTTAACTTATTAACAATAGTATACTCACAGATATAATTAACAGATCCCCCGGTAAACTCATCAAAATATCCATCATTACCAATATCGTTATAAATTAGGCTTATCAAATAATTACCAGGATTTCTTGTTGGACTTAACGGAATAACTGTTATTCCTAAATCTATATATTGACTAAGAGAACTTGTGTTTCCAAACATATTTCCAGTAACTTTATCTATATATTGATATCCCGTAGTCAAATAATAAGAATTACTAGCGGCTATCGTTACCGTATTAGAAGTGACATTATTATATGAACTAAAGTAAGTTGTGTTTGAGCTATCTTTAGCACATCCATTCTCCAATGAACAAGTATAATTAGTAAACGTTTGAGCTGTTCCGTTACCTGATAGAAAACCATAAGTTACGTCATTTTCACTATTGGTTAAAACATCAGTAGTACTAGAATAATTGCTGTCACCTTCATAATAAACCGATACAGTCGGATTCAAATCATAATAAATTTTCGACCCTGAAGTACAATAATTTATACCAGCTACTAAACTGGCTAAATCATTTACAGCGGTATCATAAGCAGAGGTGCTAGCACTATAAGTATTATTACAATCACTTGATGTTGCCGTAGAGTTATCATTCGTGACATATAAATATTTATCTGCGGCAGTAGTTATATAAGCATTAGAAACTGAACAAGTATGTGTATAATTACTTATTTTATAGCAAGCATTGGTATGACTTAAACTTCCCGAATCACTATACCCGTCCGGGCATTTCATTACAGGATCAAATGTACCTCCAGTCGAATTTCCAATACATACTCCATCAGTCATTGTACTTCCACTTTTACAATACCCGGCACTAACTCTATCAGCGTATGCATAATTTGTTGAAGTACTTTTATAATTAACAGATCCATCAGCATAACCTTTGGCTAATCTATACGCATCATACGCTGTTTTTATTGCATCCAATTTAGTTTCATACAAAGACGTTGCTTGTGTACTATTAAACCCTTCTACATACGTCCCACTAGAATTTTTATAATAAGTTTTACATTCTCGATACCCATATATTCCTATAGGTCCCCAAGTTAATGAAATTGTTCCTGTTGTCCCAACTTGAAAATACTGCCCAGCATTAAAAGAAATATAGTTTGATGGGAAATCAGTATAAACTTCTTCGCGACAATAAACTTTGCACAAATTATTTGAACTTGCATATTCATTTGTGGACTCATATACAAAAGTACCATCTGAATCGTTTACAATACAATTCCAATCAGTCGTATCAACAAATGACGATTGCGAACCACACGTTGTTGTAGTGATTGTTGGATCAGTTATACAAGTAAGTGGTATTTCTGGATCTTCCGGATCTATTTCTGGACAATCCGGATCCCCAGAATAATTAGTTATAAGTCTTTGAAACCCATCAATCCCTGTAGAAAATATAGTATACTTATCCTTATAATAATCTTGATTATTATAAACTTTCACAACAGAAGCTTCTAATGAATTATAATAAGTTGATAGAAGTTTTTCACACTTAATTTCATCCCAACCAAGATAATAATATAAAACTTCTAAAATTACTTGTTGCACATCTGTTTTTGCTTGTTTTCCCTCCATTTGAGCCCATATAGCCGCCTGTGCCATTTCTTTTATTCCATAAACATTAGAGTGAGTATAATACCACTCTAATATACCATAAACAGCAGGAGGAACATCGGCTGCATCAATGCTTGCGTAAGAATAACCACGATTTGCTCTATCTCCAGCATCAAGACAGAATGCGATATTTCCATCTAATGATATATTCGACATATGCACAATCCCTAACGATGGTATATCTATTGCTTCAGTAGTTACCCCTGTATTGACCGCACATGTCTCACCAGCGGCAAATACACTAATTGTACCTATAAAAAATACCGTTATAAATAGTAATATCTTTTTCATTTTTACCTCCTACAATTCAAAATCATCTTTCTTGATTTGTTTATAATACATGATTTCTAATAATATAAATAATACAACACCTATAGAAATTATATAAATTTGGTATTCAATAATAAAATCAACTAACCAAAATTCAAATAGATCTTCTTCGGGAGTTACAACATCTTTTTCTAACGACGCTCTGTAGTTTTCTAACGTGCTAATAAAATTTTCTTCACTTGTACTTATATTGACCCACTTTTGGCAATATGTATGTTCTTCTATACCAACGCACTCATCTCTTAAATAATAATCGTTATAATACGGCAATATAATATAAAATGTCGAGAATGGGCGATCTTCGCAATTGTTTAAATCTGTGTAAACAGTAAAGCTATAACTTCCCGAAGACATATTATTTAGTGTAATAACTTCTGAAGTACCTTTAGAATAAACAGTTTCTTCAGTTTGATTATTCATTATATAAAAATCTTCGTGTAAATTCAAAATTTTAACAGTAAAAACAACTTGTCCGTTTATTATTTCATAATCATATGTAGTTGTTACATTACCCGCTAATTTTTGATATGTTACTATTGTTTCAGTAGGACAATAACTATAGCCATTTACCTCTAAAGGAAGTAAAAATATAAACAAAAATAAAATTTTCAAAATATGCTTACCCATAGTTTATCCTCCATTATATAATTATATCATTATTTCATTGTTTTTTTAAATTTTTTTATTACTTTACTGTATACGAAATTATTTCATTTCTAATGTTTAAAAGAACATTAATACTAGTAGCATTTAATACGTCTTCTGGAACTTCTAAATATAAATAACTAGAAGTTAGTTTTGATGGTGTCACCCTGTCCGTCAAATTATAAGTATATTTCTTATTATCTATAACGTATTCTATATACCCATAATTTTTTATTAAACTATAAAATGACGCTATAAAATTATTACTGCCTATATCAAAATCATAGCTTATCCTTAAAACAGCTTCATCATAACTTTTATCCAACGTTGAATTAACATAATCAATAAAACTATATGTAATATCATTTATAGTAGTTTGATAAGAAATTTCAAAACTTTCTCGAATAACTGCTGACTTTATTGTAATTGATAAATCGTCATAAACCACATCGCTATAATCATAATTTTCTCCAAGTTCAATTGTTTCTAAACTATTCATCTCGTCTAATTCAAAATAATCAATATCAACAATATATTTAGTAGTGTCAAGACCTATACTCAAATTATTTAAATCATCATAATAAACAAAAACCATATCTTCGTTTAATTTGTCCACAGGCACTTCATACACTAGTAAGTATTTATCTTCTGAAATTAATTGACTTTCGTAAACAATTCCCAAATCAACTAATGAATCTCTATATGAAGAGTTATGATAATACTTATCTCCATCTACCACAAGCGCTATTTGTCCTAAATTCAAGGCAGCTTCAGTTGTATAATTATTATCTAAATTAACTTCTAAAACAATCAAAGGATTTTCATTTATTTGCTCTAATTTATAATTTTCATAAGTTAAAAAAGCTTTTTCTATAGTCATTGTAAAATTATTAGTACGAAAAGTTTCATTTAAAGAATAATTTTTATTAAATATACTTGAATTAATGAATAATGTATATGCAGAACTAAGTAAAAATATAATAATCACAATATTAGCGATTAATTTATTTTCTAAATATATATATTTTGTATGTCTAAAAAAATAATTAAACTTTCTTCTGGCAACATTAGAATCTAGTTCTACATTTACTTCAAATTCCTCATTATCCTTGAATTCTATATCTAATTGCGCTAAATCCTTATCAAAATCAAACTTTTTAATATCAAATCCAGTAGCTCTAAGTAATGCAAATATAAAAGAAAGTGCTTGAAAAATCAAACTCATTAACGTTATATCTCTCAAAGCCCTTACTTCTCTTATATCCAAAATAGAAAGTTCCATTTCTGCAACCATGTCTTTTGAATAAGCAAATAAAACAACTAGCACAAGATAAAACAAAACATTGTACACATATTGAGTATAAGGTTTTTCTTTTGTAAACATAACACTTAGTAAAATAATAGATGATATCATGATTACAAAAGGAACGATAAAAATTAAATTATTGAATAACCCGTCAGTCAATTCCGAACCAATTAAAATGGTAACATTGCTAACGTACCCATTTAAAAATGAATATATGTTATAACTTTGATATATTAAATATCCTATAAAGAAAGCTAAAAACATATGAAATAACTTGAAATGTTTTATTAAAAAGGCATAAGGTTTCCTTAATATCACAATACCACCTCTATTCTTATTAAAATTATAACTTAATTTTAATAAAAAAGATAGATAGAAAACAAAAAAAACATTATTAAAATAATGTTTATATTAAAAAAAATTGTTTTCACAATTATATTTTTTTGGTACAAGAGATGGGACTTGAACCCACACAATATCTCTATCAAAGGTGTTTGAGACCTTCGCGTCTACCATTCCGCCACTCTTGCATAAAATAATTATATCATAATTGATATAATTATCAAATGTTTTTTAAATTCTAGCATGCCCTAATGTTTTTGTTTTAACAATCCTAGGTTCTTCTACTTGCAATAATAATGATGGTGCATTCAAAAATTCTTTATTCATTAACGAATTAACCATTTGCGTATAAATATCTTGTGCTAATTCGTCATTTCCATCACATATTGCATTAAACGCTGGCAAAATATATCCATAGAACATATTTGAGGCCACATCTTTTTGATTTTCTTGTCTTTTTATATAATCTGCAATTAATGGTCCAACACTATCATACATATATAATGAATTCAAACCTTTATTACTTCTACTCATATAACCATCTCTAAAACTTCTTAAACACTGTAAATAAGCACAATTATCTGATAACCCTAATATTTCACAGCATATAGTCGTTATAAAACAAGAACTTGGCTTATTTTTATCTACTGATAATTTATACGTTTCTTGTGCTTCCGAAGTAGTTCTAGTAGGATGTTCTGTAAAATGACGACACTCATCTTGATTCGCTAAAGTCTTCTCACGTTTCCTATCACACCAAAAATAACCATATAAGTCTGGTCCATAACTATCTGTCTTACATAAATTATTACATTCACTACACGTTTTACTCATAAAAACACTCCCTTTTCGAAAGTATTCTATAAGAACTGCTTTGAATTATTTGTCAACTTCACTATATTTTGAATTAAATAAATCGACATCTTCTTCTTTTATTTCTTCTTTTAATTTTGGTAATTGACTAATATCTGATAACCCAAAATAATCTAAAAAATTAGATGTTGTATCATATAAGATTGGTCTTCCTGGTAATTCGCTTCTGCCAATTTCTTTAACTAAATTTAATCTAACTAATTTTCTTACCATGTGAGCACTGTCAACACCTCTAATATCATCTATTTGAGATCTTGTTATTCCTTTATTATAAGCTATAATAGCTAAAGTTTCTAAAGAAGATTGAGTAAGTGTATTACTACTAACTTCAATTAATTTTTGATAATAACTTTTATGTTCTTCTTTTGTCGTAAATTTATATTTATTACCTAATATAGATAAATTTATTCCTCTATTGTCTTTTTTTAGTTCTTCATCCAATTCTAATATCAAAGACTCTGATTCTAAATTATCAATTTCTAATATAGAAGATATTTCATCAATATCTAACCCCTCTTCACCTTTAATAAATAAAAGTCCTTCTAAAATCGCTAATTTATTCATTTTTTCACCTCTGTTATTAAAATGTTATTATAGTTTTTTTCTTGTTTTAATTCAATTTCATTTCTTTTTGTCATGTCAAGAATAGATAAAAATGTCACAACAACATAATCTTTAGTAAATACTTCAAATAACTCAGAAAAATAAATATGTTTTTTTCTTTTTAATATTGTTTTTATCTCATTTGATCTTTTGCTTACCGAATATTCTTTTGTTGTTATTTTTGTGCTCAAAGGTTGTTCCTTCTTTTTATCTTCTAAAAATTTATTAAAAGCGTTTAGTAAGTCATTTAATGTAACATTATCTTCTACAACTTCTTCTGGTGCATATTTTTTTAAGTCTGTTGTTTCTTTTGTATAATAATTTTTTCTACAATCTTCTAATTCTTTTAATTCTGCTGTTATTTCTTTATATTTTTTATATTCAATTAGTTTATTGATCAATTCTTCTTCTTTTGATTCTTCTTCTAAAACTTCTTCTTTTGGAAATAAAGAAGCGGCTTTTATTTCTAATAATTGCGCTGCCATGACTAAATATTCACTTGCAATATTTAAATTTAATTGTTTCATCTCATTAATAAAATCAAAATATTGTTTTATAACATCGTTTATTTTTATATTATAAATATCAATTGATGATTCTTTTATTAAATGAAGAAGTAAGTCCAAAGGTCCTTCAAAATCAGTTATTTTTACTTTGTAATCCATATTCCACATCCTTAATTATTATATCACGTATACTTTTAAATTTATACATGATATAATTTTTTTGGTGATAATTATGAAAAGGTTTAATATGATTGATGAAAATTTCTTTTGTGAAAATTGCAATAAAGAAGTACATAAATTAGAATATAGTGCAAGAGATCATTGTCCTTTTTGTTTATATTCTAAACATGTTGATATCCTTCCTGGAGATAGATTAAATGAATGTAAAGGATTATTAAAACCAATAGGAATCGAAAAATTCAAAGATACTTTTAAAATAATATATAAATGTCAAAAGTGCGGTCAATTACACAAAAATATAATCGCCAAAGACGATAATATGGATTTAATAATAAATCTATCTATACAAAAATAACCTATACTTAAATGTATAGGTTTTATTTTATAATTTGTAAAACATTGGTATTAATATTATAGCTGCTAACATAATAGCAAATACGATATAAATTAAAGTTCTATTTTGTTTTACTTCTTCTTTTGGAGTTTCAACTGGTGAAGTAGTTTCAATCGCAACTTCTGGTGTTGTTTCTCCTGTACTTTCAACTGGTTCTGCCACTGGCGTTGGTGCTTCCGTCATTGGATTCGGCACTGGTTCTGCTGCTGGCATTGGTGCTTCCATCATTGGATTTGGCACTGGTTCTGCTGCTGGCATTGGTGCTTCCATCATTGGATTTGGCACTGGTTCTGCTACTGGCATTGGTGCTTCCATCATTGGATTTGGCACTGGTTCTGCTACTGGCATTGGCGCTTCCATCATTGGATTTGGCACTGGTTCTATACTAGGGCTAGATAACCCTAAATTTTTTAATTCTTCTTCTGTCATTTTATTTCTCCTTTTTATTTTTTATAATTATAACATACATTTTACTTTTTTTCTATTTTTAATACTTCATCTTTGTAAAGTTGTATAGCATACATTCCATCAGTCAATACATCATAACTAAAGACAAGTTCATTAGTTTCGGTTGTTAAATCTTCTATAATAATTTCTTTTTCTTCGATTAAACTATTGTCGACCATTAGTTCTTCTGGCTCTTCTACCGGAATAATAGTTACTTCGTATAAGTTAGCCCATGACGAATCATACGCGACCCAATAAGAATCAGTTATTTTATACCAAGTATATTTTTCTTCAATTGACTTATCTAAAATATTATAAATTCCTTGATTAGCGTATCCTAATATATTTCCATTTGGATTATCTCTACATCTTAAATTAGAAATTATTATTTCTATTTGATCAACACTTTCATCTCTGTCAACCATATAAGTAGATATTCTCCTCCAATTATAGCCTCCATCATTTACAACATTTATATCATCTGTTAAAAAAAACGCATCTTCTGGATGAACAGCATTATTAATCATCCAAACATCTTTTGAATTTTTATACCATCCACTTCCACTAAAACTACCTTTACCGACTTCTAAATGAGTATGAACACCAGTTGATCTCCCGCTTGTTCCTTGTTCATAATAATATTCTCCTTGTTTAATCACTTTTCCAATATATAAATCACTTATATCATCATCATGACCCGTCTCAACAACTGCATAATCAACCGTTCCATCTGCAAATAATACTTTTTCATTACTTTCTAACCAAACAAAATTACCAAAATCATATATTTTTTTTATTGTACCTGTAAAAGGTGCATAAACTTTTTCTTTTGTTCCACTATGACCATAATCTATTGCTAAACTTCCCATGTGTGAATAACTTCCATTAACTCCTTGGGTTTGTTTCATATATTTAAGTGGAAACAATATTTTTTCCATATAATCACCATTATAGTATATGAAAAAAATTGCTAAAAGCAATTTAATCTGCATCAATTATTTTAATTTTTTTAGAAATTGTTTTTGTTTTTTTATAATCTCTAGTCATTTCTGTCCTTACAATCTTCGAATCAAAGAAATCATGTATTCCTAATATTATTAAATAAGCCCCTATTATTCTCATTAAAGCAATTACGCTTCCAAAAGGATTAATAAATAATAATAACCCAACACATATTCCTAATATAGAAAAAAGGAAAGATAATAAATAAGTTTGTTTACTAGCCTTATAGGCTAAACTCATACTCAACTTGTTTACACTTGAACCAAATATAAAGATTCCAAATACAAAAGGTAAGAAACTCACAAAAACATTATATTCTAGAATAAAAAATATCCCAAATAAAATAGAAAATAAATTAAATGTAATTCCTCTTCCTATTTTTAAATTTCCCACTAATGAGCTAATCGATTTTGAAATTATCAATAAACCTATAATCCATGAAAAAATAGATATTATTTGTTCTGGTATACATAATAAAATTATTCCAAAAAACATTAAGATAATTGCAAATGGCTTGTTAAATTTATTTATTATTGTCATTTTTCCCCCTTAAATAAATATTTAAAATTACTTGGTATTTTAGAACTGAATTCAAACGTTTCTTTCGTTATTGGATTTTTTATTTCTAATAAGTTAGCATGCAGTCCCATTCTTTTAATCGGACTTTTTTTGCTACCATATTTTTCATCACCAATAATTCCATGACCAATACTACTTAGATGTACTCTTATTTGATTTTTTCTTCCTGTTTTAATTTCTACATCTAACAAAGAATAATTATCTTTCTCTTTTCTTACTTTATAGCTAGTAATTGCCGACTTTCCATCATTTGACACTTTAACTCTATCATTAACTTCTATTAATTTTTTACAAATAGTTTGTTCTTTTTTTTCTAAAATTCCTTCAACTATTGCAATATAAGATCTTTTTATAACTAAATCATTCCAATTACTTTGGTATGCTTCTTTTATTTTTTCTGTTTTTGCAAACATTACAACACCAGAGGTTCCTTTATCTAATCTATTAATAATAAATATTTTATTTTTATAATTTCCTTTTTTTACATATTCACTTGCGATATGAAATAAAGTTTTTTCTTTTTCTTTATCTGTTGAAACAGTCAATAACCCTGCTGGTTTATCAAGCACTAAAATATTTTTGTCTTCAAAAATAATTTTTAAATTGCTTTGTTTATCTCGTACATCTTCTTTTGTGTTTTTAAATGTAACAACATCACCTTTTTTAAGTAAATAATTATAAGCTTTAACAACTTTATTATTTACTAAAACATTACTATATTTAAGCATGTTTTTTATATTTTTTCTTCCCATTTCTTTAGAAAGTAAATATTGCATTAATTCTTTTTCTTCTTCTACTTTAAAAATAACTATCACCTTTTCTAATACTAATTATACCACATTTTAAAACAAATAAAAAACATTAGCATTTAAGCCTCTAATGTCTTTTGTTTATTTCTTGGTAAGTAACTATCTAATTGATTACGAGTTAATTTTACTTCATTTTGATCAGTTGAAATAGCTACATTTATTTTTTTGTTCCATGATTTTAAGTCAGTATGATGATCATGCATTATTCTAATTGCGCTTACTTCCTTATTCTTTATCATAGAGATTAATTCTTGTTTCGTATATTGCGATAATCTTGCAAAGTTTGTTATATCCATTACATATGTTGCATTATCAACTGATATAGAATAATCCTCACTATTATTATAATGATTAAATACTTTTTCAAAAACAACCACCCCATTAGAAAAAACATATCCTATATAACCATGAAAATCATTTATTCCATTTATTATCATAATTGGTGATGAACTGTCTAAAAAGTTTTTTATTTGCATCATATGTCTTATTTTTAAACTATCATCAGTTGGAGTATAATTATTTTTACTTTCTGATTCGTCAGTAGTTGTCTTAATTATTTCTCCTTTTGGAATGATTTCCCAATTCACTTTAATTTTTTTTAATTCTTCTTCAAGCATGAATTTATTACCTGCTTCTTGAAAATAAGCTAAATTATATTGCTCTTCCACTGGTGCATCTGTAAAAAACGTTTTATATTCAGGGTTTTCAAATCTAATTTTTTCATACATTTTTTCAAAATCACTTCTACTATAGACAACTCCATTTACTTTTGCTGTCTTATGATAATTACTTCCCAATCTATTATCATAATAAATTAAAGAATGAATAAAAATATTATGAAGTTTCCCTATGACTTCTTTTATGTCTTTAGCATATTGACAAGAAAATATAGCGAACGCCAAAAACAATTTATCTTCATCAACAAATTCATCTAATCCACTTAAATCAACAGGATTAGAAGTTTCTTCTATTAAATATTTAGCCCTAGGTAAAATTTCTAATAATAAGTCCAATCTATTTTTTATAAATAATTCTTTTGAAAGTGGATTACCTGTAGTTTCATTCCAATAATTTTGATACAAATTTTCATAACATGAATCTTTAATATCTTTTTTACCATTTAATATATCATAATAAGAACTTTTTATTTCTCTTAATTTTTCTTTAAAAATAATATCAGCTGTTTTATCATCAACTGTTATTTGATTTTGTGAAAAAATTTCATAAATATCAATTTTGTTTGGCATAAATTGCTCTAAAATTAAAACATAGAAATCAATTTTTGAAAAATAGAATTCTCTTTTATTTTGTTGTTCATTTAGTCTTGTATCAAAAGTGATATGAGAATTAGCAAATAAAGGATTTAATATTTCTATTCCTGTGTCTTTACTTAATTTAGATATAACACTTTTTTTCCAATTTATAAAATCTTCTTTTTTACTTTTGTAAATGTTTTCTCCTATAAGAGAAGTACTAATAGACCATCCGCCCTCATAAGGTGCACTCATATTAATCATATTTTCTAATAAACTCATAAAACTCCTCCATTAAATATGGATATATATTATATTATTATTCAAATAAAATCAAGACATAATTATTTTATTTGAAAATTTCTTATAATAATTGTAAATAATATTCCAATATTATTTGATCCCTTAAAACAATAAACTTTGAATGATATATATTTTCGTAACTACTTTCTTTTAAATTATCCTCACAATTCTTTATTTTTTCTAAAGCTTCATATACATTAAACCACAATAATTTTGAACCTTCGTCCATTTCTTTTTTTGTTAAATTTAATGTGCTCCCTTCTTTTATTACTTTAGCAACAAAAACATAAGATATTTGTTTAAAATTATCATGACTTTTGTGCTCTTCTATTGTCCCTAAAGTTCTTATTATTTCAACTTCACATCCTGTTTCTTCCATTACTTCTCTTTTAAATGCTGTTTGTGGATCTTCCCCTTTATCTATTCCTCCACCTACTAATTTAAATTCATTTTTCACTTGCTTATTTAATATTGCGATTTCACCGGTTTCTCTTAAAATTATTCCTCTAGCACCATATCTAATTCTTGGATTAATCATTTCTTTATTTTCTAATCCAAAATCTTCATCTGTTATTTTTCTTATTAATTCCATATTAAACCTCATCTTTCTTTAATATTTTATCACATATAATATATTAAAGAAATTTTATGCTATAATTTAGATATAATAAGGAGGATTTTATGAATCTATTTGAAACAGAAAGTTGGAATGTTTTATTTTCTATATGGGAGCAAGACTATATTGGAAGATGTATTATTTGTAATAAGAACAACAAACCATTTTTAAGTTCTATGAGCCCAAAAGAATGGGAAGAATTAGGATATTTAGAAAAAATACTCGAAGATACTTGTAAAAGTGTTTTTGGCGCTACAATGTTTAATTTTGAATGTTTAATGAACAACGCATATAAAGACAACGAAACTCCAAGTGTTCATATTCATTTTAGTCCAAGGTACAAAGAGAAGGTTAATATTTTTAATAAAGTGTATAAAGATAAACACTTTGGTTATAATTTCCACAAATGGCAACTAAATAAGTTTAAATGCCAAAAAGATATTTTTTCAAAAGAGGAAAGAACTGAAATCTATTTTATGATGAAAAAAGAAATTGAAAGCAACCACTATGAAAATATAACAATTGGAGAATTTAAAAATGAATGAAAAAGAGTTTAATAAACAATTCAATTCTAAAAAATAAAAAACAAACTTAAATAGGTTTGTTTTCTTAATCGCCAGTTAATAATATTTCTAATTTATTTAATTGTGGTTCATCGTAATTGAACTTAAACCCGTAACTATTTAGTTCATCTACCAATAATTTTCTTTGTTTATCCTCGTCATATTTATAATAATCTTTATTATCATAATATAACACAAAACCTATTTTTTCTATGTCTTGTAATTGAATACATTTTTTATCATAATTATATTGATAATCTATTTTTTTTGTATCTAAAATTAATTTATACTTATTTTTATTCAATAATTCAATTATTTTTTTTATTTCTTCTTCATCTGATTCAAAATGATTTTCATGTTTAGTATCAAAAATATTATAATTATATACTATGCAAAATATATCATTGTTTTTTCTACATCTTCTAATTCTTACACACGATTCTTTTAGACTATCTTCATCTTTAACGTTTAGTTCTTTTGCATAATACTCATCATTCGTATAATAAGTATTAATATTTTTAAATCCGTTTGATTCTAATAATTTACCACAATAATCTAAGTCATAGTCTACCTTCAAAGCTATTTCATATTTTTTTTCCATATTTTCTCCTAAAATAATTAATTTACTTATTTATTTCAACAATCTTTAGATCTACTAAATTTTTATTTTTATCAAATGTAAGTTTAAATAAGTGTGGCATACTAAATTTACTGTCAAAAATATATTCACCTTTTTTATATAAATTACACTTTTTAGTTTCTATATCATATTTGATTTCATAAAAATTTTTAAAATAAGTTAAGATTGCCATACCATGAGTAACAACAACTATTCTTTTTCCTAAATTAGTCTCTATTAATTTATTTATTATATTAGTCATTCGCAAATTTACTTCATTTAATGATTCTCCATTTTTATTTTTATAATCCCAATTAGTAATTTGTTTTTCACCAAACTCATTATTAAATTCAGACCAGTTCTTAAAACCGAATATTCTTTCTTGTAAGTCCTCTTCAATATCAAGTTTTAAATTATTATGATTGGCTATATATTTTGCCGTCGCCATTGTTCTAGAATAATGAGAACTATAGATAACATCTATATTTTCTAGTTCATTATTTTCACTTAATTGCAAAGCAGCAATCTCGCCATCAACACTTAATATATTTTTTTCATTCCAACTTTGACTATCTTCTTTTACATTATATTCACCTAAATTATTCATATTAGACTCTGCATGACGTATTAAATATATTATCGTTTCCATATTTTCTCCTTTAAAGTAATTTTAATTACCTTTTCTTTTTTCTTTTATTAAACTTTTTACTTCTTTAAGATAGCTTTTTTCTGAACTTCTTTTTACCGCTGGTGATGGATGCATAACAATTCTAGACTTCTTTGGCATTAATATATATAATGTATGAGAAAATATTGATTTTTTTAATTCGATTTTTTCTTCTTTTAATTGTTCGATTGTATAATTTTCTATCCCTATTCTATAACTTAATGGACTCATCATCATAAATATTACCTCTTTTCCTTTTATTACTATAACACGAAAATATCAAGATATCTTTTTATTTATTAATTTACAAATATTTAGTACTAAAAATATACAGCTTATTTACAATCAAATAAAATTTAATTTAATTTCCAATTTTTTATATATAATCCAGCTATTAAAATTGAAATTGTTAATATAATTAATACAAAATTCAATATTAAATCTCCTCCAATTATACCAGCTATCAATAATAATAAATAACTTGTAACTCTTCCCATATTTAAAACAATTTCACGTAAAGTTAAAAATTCAACTTTAATATCTTCACTTATAATATTACTTCCCGCTAATGTATAAAGATGTATTTTTCTTATTACTAATAAAATATTTGCAAATACGGCAAAGCATAAATTATATATTATTAAAGTAATATTATTCCTAACAAACAATAATAAAAGCAAAGCTATAAAAGGTAAAACACTTGATACAATTATAATTTTTCGATCATCCTTATTTTTATATACTTTTCCATATATATAAAGACTGATAATTGTCATAAATGTCGTAAATGATGTGATTAAACCTAAATTCATATCAGTATGAAAATTTCCTAATATTAAAAGCGTAACTAAGACTTGAAGTGCTCCAGAGCTGATATTCATACCTATTAAAAATTCTGCAATTAAACTTGATTTAACCTTTTTATTTTTTTTCAATTTTTGAAAAGTATTTTTCAAACTTAATTTAGGGAAATCAGTAGTTTCCTCTTTTTTTAAAAAATTGGATAATATTAATTGAATTAATGATAAAATTAAAATAATAACACCTGTTAAAGCATAATTTGTAATTGTTATTAAAGATGCTAGTACGATTGGAACGACTACCCCTACTACTGAGGAAATTATTTGATTTTTTATCATAAAACTAGCTTTTTTTGATTTTTTAATCTTATATGTTAAAAACAAATTAAACGGTACCCAGTAAAACGCTGTGGAAAAACCATGTAAAAATGCAACAAAAAACAAATAATCAACTAGATTTTCCCTTAATAAAATTATACTCATTATATATATAAATGATGTTAAAACACCAAATCTAAAAGTTTGTATTTTTGATTTGTTTTTTACTTTCTTACTTACAAAATATGTTGTAATAGCGGCAAATAAGTATGAAAAAATATAATATAATGATAAATCAATAATATTATTTGTTGAAACTGAAACAAAATAAGCCGTTAAAAAAGGTCCTAAGAATATTACAATTATATCTTTCATAATGCTTATATTAAGAATTATATTTTCTTCTTCTATATTTTTTATTTTATTTAACATATTTTCACCCTACATCTATATTTTTTATTTTGACTATTTTAGTATAACACATATATTTCAATATTTAAAAAAGTATAAAAAAAACTTGTAAAAACAAGTTAACTTCATATGGCAGGGGACATTTCAATAACTTCATTTATACTAAATAACTTTTTCTTTTATCACATCATTGAAAAAATCCACAATTAAACGGCTATATTATAAACATAAAAAACAACACTTATACAAATGCTGCTTATTTTGATTATAAATTATTAATATAATATATTTTTATTTCATAAAACAATAAATTTAGAGTGATATAAATTTTCATATTCACTAGCTTTTAAATTATTTGCACAATTACTAATTTTATCGATTGCATCAGTAGAATCTAACCAAACCAATTTAGAACCCTCATTGATTTATTTTTCTGTTAAATTAAGTTCGTTAATATTTTTTAACACTTCCACTAAAAAACATAAGAGGTTTGTTTAAAAGGGCAATTTTTCCTTTATTATTTATTACAATACCTCTAGCGTCAAGTCGAATTCTTGGATTATACATTTTAAAATTTTTTGCTCCAAAATTTTCATCAGTAATTATTTTTAAAACAATTCATATTTTACCTCTTTTTTTAAATAAACTTTTGTAATATATCTTCATTTACTTCGCTAAAAGTATATGCAATTATTTTTTTCAAATCGTTCCCATCAATCAAAATAACATTATTTGCTTTCGCTAAATTTTCTGCACCTTTTGTAAAAGTACTATTTGTCATTACTACACCTTGATTAGCATTATAATATTTTAGTGATCCAACAATTTCTTGAACAGGGGTATTATCTAATTTAGATGTATAAAATTTTGCTTGTACTGCATATATGTAATTATTGTATTTTAATATTAAATCAGCGCCTTGATCTCCCGATTTACCATTGTGTTTCACTTTATAATTTAGTTCATTAAATAATCTAACCAAATATTCTTCGAATTGTACACCTGTTACTATATTGTTTAATAAATATTCACTACCAATTTCTTTTATTTCAGTTGAGAAATCACCTTTTAAATATCTTTCTTTTTCTTTTTTTATTTTTAAATTTTTTCTTTTTCGCTCTAATATATTTATGTATCTAGGAATCCTTTTTAAGAAATAACTATATTCCTTAAAACTTTTATCTTCTAATAAAGTATATAATTTATTTATCAACATAATTTCAATATTATAATTTGAATTTTTATCTACAAGATAATAACTATATTCTATCATTTTTTCTTCAGTAGTTTGTGCACTGGAAGATTCATTAATTAATTTTTTGTGTTCTTCTTTTACATTATAATCTTTTTGATTTTCCTTTTCAGAAATAAAGAATAAAATGGATTTAAATAAATAATGATTAGAATAATAACCAAATTCACCCATATAAAATTTACCTATTTTTTCATTAACTAAATTGATATCTTTTATTTGTTTTGTCATGTTACTAACCATTGTATAAAAATCACTTTTAGAATTATAAGAGTAAATATTTTTTTCTATTGTTAGTAATCTTAAAAAACTTTCGCATAGAGCCATGATATCCAAAATATAAGTTAACTCGATATTACAAAGTCTATTTTGATATGCTGTAGTTTGTGTGTCCATTCTATATTTATTTACTTGTGAATAAAATTGAAATTTACGACTATGCTTTTCTAAAAATTCCTTATAAGTTCTATTTATTGTTATGTTATTAACAAGTTTTATATACTCTTTTAAAGTAGAAATACGCTCACGACCTTTGATATTAGTAGATATATTTTTTCGTATATAATTATCAACATCTACAAAATGTTTTTTTAAAATATTGCTATAAAATTCATCAGTTAATTGAGAATCAAATTCATTTATTGATTTACAATTCTTTGATATAGAATAAAATTCTTCTAATATATCGATAATATCCACAGTTTTTAAACATTGACTACCTAATTTTTTGTTATTATCTTCTTCTAGTATCTTATATAAATATGAACAAGCAGTAGAAGATAATGTTACTTTTTGCAATGGAATATTAGTATCGTTAATTGTATTAGTCAAATTTTTTTTATTATTTATAACTTTTTCTTTTTTATTGTTTTTAATTACTATAGTTAACTTTGCTAAACAACCTTTAATTTTAGTTTTTATATTATTTAAACGATTTTTTATATCACCATATATTTTATTAGCTAAATTTTTTTTATCGTCTATAACTTTTTCTTCTTTGTTATTTTTAATTACCATAGTTAAATTTTTAAAATACTTTTTAATTTTTATTTTTATATTATTTAAGTGTTTTTTTATATCACCATATATTTTATTAGTTACTTTAGTGATGATATTGTTCTTTTTTTTATAATCAAAATTTTTATTTGAAGAAATAATTATTAAATATGCAACAAAAATAATCAATATAAAATAAATAATGACATTATAATAAAATGATAAATTGAAACTTTCTATTATAAAAAGTATAGGGTATGAAAGAAAGAAAATTAAAATCCCTCTTGAAAAACTTGGGTATTTATTTAGCTTTTTACAAAATAATTCATATGTAGGTAAACAAAGTAACGCAATTGTAAAGCTAGGTAATCCTTCAAAAAAATTATCAAAAATAGCAGTTATAAAGACTATTAAAAATAATATTCCAATAGCTGTCTTTATTTTTTTAAACATAAAATCACTTCCTAATTAATACTATTATATCAATAAATAATAGTATCAACAATGTTTAATATTTAAAATTTTGAAATTTTATTCATTTTTAGACATCACTTTTTTGCAATATTTTTTTTGACCACAATTTGGACATTTATAATAACCTATTGTTCTTTCATTTTCCATAGTTGAATACATATCTACACTAAATATACCAACAGCAATAATTGAAATAATTATTTTTGCGGGTAAATCTATTACATCAGAATATATTGAAACAATCAGTACTAATGTAATAAACGAAATTGTTGAAACACATCCAGT
>JAWXUI010000010.1:0-40067 GCA_044432805.1 Mycoplasmatota bacterium
CAATACAAATAAGTGATGCAGGAATAAGTCCAAGTAGTTTATTAAATAAATATGAGTTAAATAAAGAAAACTTAAAAAGACCAGTATTATCTATTGGAGTTCCAACGGTAATAAATGCCGATAAATTTATAAAAAACAAAAATCTTTTAATAAGCGAAACTAATATAGATTATATTCTTGAAACACTAAGTGACATAATAGCTGATAGTTTAAATCAAACACTTCATAAACTGTAAGTGTTTTTTTGACATATTACTTATAAATTATAATATATAATTTTTATGGTGATACTATGAAAAGAAAATTTAATGGAAAAAAAAGAAAAAATGTAAAAAACAATATTTTTAAATTTATAGTTGTTATTATAATGACGATTATCTTTATTTCATTTTGCTTGCAATTAACAATATTTAACAGCAGTGCTAACTTCATAAAATTTATAATGGATGAATCATTAAACGTTAATGTATATGATAAATACACAAGTATATCAAAAAAAATGTTATCATTTATTAATGATGTTAATAACCCAATCACACTATTAGAGCAAAATTTTAATTATAAAGACACATCTTTAATATATAATGATATTTACGATGGAAGTGAATATGAAAAAATGACTGCCTATTTAGCGCCTGTAAAAGAACTTAATATAGAAGAACCACTAGTGTACATCTATAACACTCACCCCTTAGAAACATATATTGATGAGGCACTATCTTCTACAGATCTATCACCTAATGTAATGGCTGCTAGTTATCTACTTCAAGATGTATTTTTAGAATTGGGAATACCGGCAATAGTAGAAACTAATGACATAACAGCATACTTAAAAGAAAACAATTGGGCATATAGTAAATCGTATAATGCTAGCCGAATATATTTGTTAGAAGCAATAGAAAAATACTCAACACTAGAACTTTTTATTGACATCCATAGAGATGCAATTAGTCACGCTAATTCAACAACAACAATAGATGGATTAGAATGTGCAAAAATAATGTTTGTCGTAGGAATGGATCATGATAATTTTCAAGAAAATCTAGATTATGCTAACTATTTAAATGAATTAATAACATCAGTTTATCCGACACTAACAAGAGGTGTAATGAAACAAACGGGTGCATCGGTAAATGGTATATATAACCAAGATATAACCACACCAATGGTTTTAATTGAATTAGGTGGATATGAAAATACAATAGAAGAAGTAAGTAATACTATTAATTTGATTGCAAGTTTTTTAATAGGTGATTTATGAAAAAAGAGGAAAAAGAAAAAATTTACAAAAGAATATTTAGATATATGTTCTTATGTCTATTGGTAATTTATATAACTCTTTATTTTTCGCAAGTAACAGGATATTATGAATATCAACAAAGTAAAAACGTAGTATTCACCCAAGAGCAAATTTTACAATTTGAAGAAGACATTAATTCTGGACTAAATCTAGATTTAGCAGAATATTTAGACAATACGAATACTAGTTATGACAATGTTTTCTCTAAATTAGGACTATCTATTTCTGAGAGTTTAGGAAAAACTGTAAAATCAGGAATAGAAAAAACTTTTACTTATTTATCCAAAGTCGTAGATAGTTAATTTTATCTACATTTTGAAATGTAAATAGTTAAATAAATTTGTGAAAGAAGGATAAACTTAATTTAAAATGTGCTATTATATAAATAATAGGAGATGTATATGATAAATATTAATGATTTAAAAAGAAAAATCCAAAATAAAGAAAATGTTTCAAACGAAATATTAGAAGTAGCAACTATCAACCAAGATGGATTCTTAGTTGTTTCAGATGCAATAAATCTAAATGAGAAAATCCACCAATTACCAAAAGAAACACCTGATGTAGAAAAGATTCTTGTACATGCAACGAATTTCTACCCGAAAGACAAAAAAATTTTATCTAGGTATGATGCAAACGTAGTTTATAATATTGATGAACTATTAATAGATAAAACACCGATTAGAATAGAAGTGAAATCCCAACGAAGAACTGTTCATTTTAGTGTTAATAGCTCTGTTGAAAGCACAAACAATAGTCTTTATGGAAGTTGGGATATGATGAAATTCATAATTTTAGAACCGTATGCATTACATAAAAAAGAAATAGTAGGTGGAAGTATGAATGACACATTTACTAAATCAACGACATTAAGTGATCAAGCAGTGCTAATTATAAGAGAAGACGAATTAAGTAATTTAACTGAAGAACAAAAAGAAGAGTTTGACATAGTGTTGTATAAAGGACAAGATTTTAGTGTATGTGTAAATAATGTGATTAAAATGCTAGATTATCCTGTTCATAAAAGATATCATGATGATGTTATCCATGCTGTTAGTAAAGAGGGAGATATTGAAAACAAACTTGACAACCAAGAACTATTCATGGGTTTTATTAAATTTTACGGCAAATCGATTGGAAGAAATGAAGAATTCGATTTGGACGTTTTAAAAGAATTATACTTAATATATTACTCATGGACTAGCAGAATTGATTATATGGCACTAGAAGTTGATATTAATAGCGAAATACAATGGAAAAAGTTTAAAGATTTTTACTGCCATAACGCTATTTATAAAAAAGATGAAAATGAATTTAAATTTATGGATTATGATGAACTAACAATGAAGAATTATTTAGGATATGAAAACTCAGGCAAATTATATGAAAATATGATGCAAATATTTGAAGATATGAGCAAAACAACAAAAAAAGAAGAAAAAGCTGATGTAGAAATACCAGTTTTGTTAGAATATGATATAAATGAAATGAATTTTTTTGAAGCCACTAATAATAAAGATTACAAAAGACGTCTCGAAGGAGAGTTACATAAATTAATATTTGATTATTCTTTTACTAATTTATCTTTTGGTGTTAATGATTCTGAAGTAAAATTAACTGTCACAACTAACATTAGTGATGTAGAAGGATTTATTCAAAGCGCCCAAAACACATTGATGTATAAAAAAAACTTAATTATTAATAATAAAAAAATATATGTTGATGATTTTGGTGAATTTATTCAAAACTCATCTGATATTATGATTATATCTGAAGAAAGCGTAAGATTAAATTTAAAAGCAAAAAACGAAACAGTAGGAGAATTTATAGAAGACTTGAAGGAACTACTATGCGTTATAAACAATTTTTCGTTAATTTCTATGGATCGCGAAAATTACTTTTTCTAAATTGAATAATTAAATTTTAAATTAAAAACATTGATTTTAACATTGATGTTTTTTAGGTTGAAACTAGGTGTTGTTATATGGTAAAATTATTCTTATGAAATAGGTGGTAAAAATGTTTATAGGATCTCACGTTAGTTTTAAAAAAGATACACAATTTTTAGGAAGTATAAATGAAAGTCTAAGTTATGGTTCAACGGCCTTTATGTTTTATACAGGTGCACCTCAAAATACAATGAGAAGTGCAATTAATGAAGACATTACAAATAACGCTCATGAATTATTAAAAGAAAAAAATATTAAAATCGATAACATTATAGTACATGCCCCATATATAATAAATTTAGCAAATGAAAAAAACAAAGATTTCGCTATAAGTTTTTTAAGAGAAGAAATAAATAGAGTAATGCAATTAGGCGTAAAAAAACTAGTTCTTCATCCAGGTAGTCATGTAGGTGCTGGAATAGAAAAAGGAATAGAAAATATAGCATCATCATTAAATAGTGTGTTAAAAGTAGAAGATGATATTTTGATTTGCTTAGAAACTATGGCTGGAAAAGGAAGCGAAATAGGTTCTAACTTTAACGAAATAAAAGAAATTATTTCAAAAGTTGATTTAAAAGATAAAATAGCAGTTTGTTTAGATACTTGTCATTTAAATGATTCAGGATATAATTTAAATAACTTTGATGAAATATTAAAAGAATTTGATGAAGTAATTGGAATTGAAAAAATAGCAGTCGTACATGTAAACGACAGCAAAAATGACTTAGGTGCAAAAAAAGATAGACACGAAAATATTGGATTTGGTACATTAGGGTTTACTTGCATATTAAATATTATAAATAATGACAAATTAAAAGATGTTCCTAAAATTTTAGAAACACCTTATATAAATAAATTATATCCTCCATATAAATTTGAAATTGAAATGCTTCTAAAAAGTAAATTCAATGAAAATTTAATAGAAGACATAGAAAATTTTTATAAATAAGAAGCATATTTATTTTTATAATAGAAGAACAACTCTTCTATTTTTTTTACTTTCATATAATCCATCTTATTATATAAATCATTAAAAACAAAAGTCGGATTATATAATAAATCATCTAAATTGTTATTAGCGGTTTCTAATAATAACTTAGCTTCATATTCACCTATCTCTAAATTGTTTTTGTTTCCAAAATCAATAATATCATTAGTAGAAACATTTTTTAAATATTTTAAAATCATAAATTTATGCATAATATCACCAATAATATCCTATGCTTAAATATTCTTTTTAGTACATATTAATAATGGGTGATAAAATGAACTTAGAAAACAAAAGAATAATTATATTAAAAATAACAATTATATTAGTATTTATCTTTTTGATTTTTTACTTATTTTATATCCAAATTAGTAAAAATGAATATTACAAAAACATTGTGTCGCAAAAGGCAAATATAACCATAGAAGGAACAACCGCTCCAAGAGGTAGAATTTTAGATAGAAACTATAATGTAATTGTAGATAATATACAAATAAATGAAATAGTTTATAATGCATCAAATACTATAGAAGAACAAATAAATATAGCAAAGACACTATCAAATTTATTAACTATAGAACCTATTCTAACTGAAACACAAAAAGAAGAATATTATTTTTTAACAACTGATAAACAAACATATGAATATATGTTATTAGAAAATATGGAAAACTATGAAATAAACGAAGAAGAAGCATATATTTATTATTTAATGAACAATGGATATTCTTACGAAGATAAACTTATAAAAACAAAAGTAACTGACGAAGAGTATGCACTTGTAGCAGAATCTTTAGATGAACTAAATGGAATATCATTGAGAACAAATTGGGAAAGATACTATCCATATGGAGATACACTTAAATCTATTTTAGGAACAGTTGGTGATATGCCAGAATCATTACTAGATTACTATGAAAATACAGATTATAATATAACGGATAAAGTAGGAATAAGTTATTTAGAAATGCAGTATGATTCTTATTTAAAAGGAGTAAATGAAGTATATTTATTAAATGATGAATCAACAATTTTAGAAAGTGGTAGAAGTGGTTATGATATTGTTTTATCAATCGATATTAATTTGCAATTAGAAATAGAAAAAATAATAGAAGAAGAGATGCTAAAAGCAAAAAACGAAGCTAATACACAATATTTTGAAAATACATATGCTTTAATCACAGACCCAAATACTGGAGAAATTTTAGCGATGTCAGGAAAACAAATAATTGAAGAAAATGGCGAATATACTTTTATTGATAGCACGAATACAATGTTGACAAATCCATTAGTTGTTGGTTCAGCAATAAAAGGGGCATCACATATTGTTGGTTATAATACAGGAGCTATTACTTTTGGAGAAACACACTCTGATATGTGTTTAAAATTTTATAATTTAAATGAAAAGTGTTCTTGGAAATCACTAGGTGTAGTAGATGATATAACTGCAATAAAATATTCAGCAAATACATATCAATATCATACAGTACTAGATGTTGGACAAAGTAGTTATAATTATAACGGGAATCTTAATTTAGCTGATGGAACTTTTGATCTTTATAGAAATACTTTTTATGAATTTGGGCTAGGGGTTTTAACAGAAATAGACCTTCCTTTTGAAAGTACAGGTTATAAAGGAACAAGAAGTGATGATTATTTACTACTAGACTATGCCATAGGTCAATATGATACTTACACAGCGCTACAACTCGGACAATATATAGGTACTATTGCAAATGATGGAAGCAGAATGAAATTAAATTTATTAAATGAAGTTATTTATAATGAAGAAACAATTTATACATATGATCCAATTATTTTAAATACGGTTTCAACACAAGATATTTATATGGATAGAGTACAGCTAGGATTTTCTGAAGTTATGCAAATAGGAGGAACGGGAAGTAATTACATAGACAGAATATATTCTCCCGCTGGAAAAACAGGAACAAGTCAAACTTTTTATGATACGGATAATAACGGAATAATAGATACAGAAACAATATCAAGTACTTTTGTCGGATATGCCCCTGTAGATGATCCAATAGTCACATTTACTGTTATAACACCAGATATAGGGCATTTTGAAGGCTCAACAGATTATAGAACTTATGTTAATAAAAGAATTAGCTATGCAATTTCAAATAAATTTTTTGAATTATATAAATAACATAAAAAAAGCCTTTAAATACTTACGTAGTAATTAAAGGTTTTATTTATAAGTTGACTTAAAGAACTATTATTTTAAATTAATCAGTTGTTGTATCTATAATAACTAATCTTGTAGTAGCGTTACTTCCAGATGTACCAGTGGCTACACCAAAAGCAAATATTCCTGCTAGAGAAGAACTAGAACAGCTACCACCACGCAATGCCCAAGGATAATTACCGTTAACAAAATAAATAGAATCATTAAACCAATTTTTAGTTTCATAAGTTGCATCACCAATTATATATCCTGTATAAATATCATAATATAATTGATATTCATAAGAATTATAATATTCATTGTCAATACTATCAGTAAATCCAGCAGAGCCACTATTGAACTCTCCATCTTCATTTTGCATATTACTCATAGTATATTCAAATGCTCCGCCAGCCATATCGAATATTCCGCTTATATTGCCAGTAGTGCTTTGTGGATAAGATGAAACTCCAGAACCGTATTCTATTGAACACTCACTAGAAGAACTAGCGTTGTCACTTGATGCTCCACAACCTGTTATAAAATCATTGTTGTTATTAATTCTAATTTCTTCATTTATTCCATAATCAGAATAAGATAGATAAGCAATAGCTCCCCATTCGGTGTTTTTTATCATATGGCTATCAGCATCAATATTATGATCATCAGAAAAATCCAATAATGAATCATAAAATATCGAAACTTTTTTGCTTACTAATGCAATTCTACTAGGTAATACTGTAGTATTTGATACACTTCCACTTATTTCAAATTTAGCAACCCATATACCTGGTAATTCATCATCGCCAAAAGTAAATGCCGGATGCGTATACCATTGAGTATTTTCATTTCCAGTGGACTTCTCATCGCTTACTGATTCAAATTCTATATTTATAGTTTGTTCGTTTCCACTGCCAGAACTGCTTCCATCTATGCTAAATAATTCATATTTAAATCTTGGTATCCACACAAAGTAAGCTGCAATATCATATTCTGATATAACTGAACCAACTTCATAATCAATATCACTTTTTAAAATTACTGAATTGGCCCAAATTTTTTCGTCATAATTGTACCATTCTTTACTAAAATCCGCATAAGTGACAGTGCCATCATCAGCGATTGTAACAGGAATTAGTCCGTCGCTTAATACCGGCGCACTTGCTCCTGAATTATCAACATAAGCATCTTTTTCTCCTATAGTAATTACAGGTAATAACTCATCGTTATCATTAAATACAAAAAGAAATAATACTATTGCCAATAATATAATACCGACTATCAAAAGTAATAAAAATAATATTTTTTTGCTTTTTTTCATAAAATAATATACCCTCCTTTATTTTATAACTTAATAATATCACTAAAATAATTTACAGTCAATAAAAAAACAAGCATTAATTTAATACTCTCGATATATAGAAACAACCATTAATAAAAAATCATAAAAGATAATGCTATTATTTTTTATTAAAATTATTAATTTAAGTCACTATATATTCTAAAACACACAATAATAAAAGAATTAGCTATGCAATTTCAAAAAAGTTCTTTGAAATTTCTCAATAATATAGTATAATATTGGCATATGCGTTAAAGGAGGGAAAATCATGGCTAAAAAAGGTGAAGCAAGAGAAAGACTTACACTTCAATGTACTGAATGTAAAAATGAAAATTATCGTACTGAAAAAAACAAAAGAAACACAACTGAACGTTTAGAATTAAATAAATTTTGTAAATTTTGTAAAAAAACAACTTTACATAAAGAAAAAAAATAAGATATTTTTTTTTATATTGGAGGATAAATTATGGTAAATGTTAATGACATTAAAAACGGAATGACTATTGTTTATGAAGGTGCTATATATACTATATTAGAATTTCAACATGTTAAACCAGGAAAAGGTGCAGCGTTTGTTAAAACAAAATTAAAAAACATAAGAACTGGTTCTACAGTTGAAAAAACATTTAATTCAAGTATTAAATTAGAAAAAGCAATGATCGAGAAAAAACCAATGCAATTCTTATATGCAACTGGTGAAGATTATAATTTTATGGATATGAATAGTTATGAACAAATTGAACTAAATAAAGACCAAATTGGTGAATTTGTTTCTTACTTAAAAGAAAACTTAGAAGTTAATATAAGTTTTTATCAAGGTGAATTGTTAGGTTTAGTGTTACCAGATAAAATAGAAGTTGAAGTAACAAGTACAGAACCAGCAGTAAAAGGAAATACAACTAATAACACAACAAAAGATTGTATTGTTGAAACAGGTTTATTAGTTAAAGTACCACTTTTTATTGAACAAGGTGAAATAATTGTTGTATCAACATCAGATGGCAAATATGTTTCAAGAGCATAATTGCTTTTTTTTTATTTATTAGGTATAATTTTATAGACAAAGAAGGATGATATTATGAAATTAAAAAATAGTTTTTTCTATACATTAAGAGAAAATGTAAAAGATGAAGACAGTGTAAGTGGAAATTTATTAGTAAGAAGTGGAATGATCAAAAAAAGTTCAAGCGGGGTTTATATGTATATGCCTCTTGGACTTAAAGTATTAAAAAACATTGAAAATATAATAAGAGAAGAAATGAACAAAACAGGCGCTAACGAAGTTTTAATGCCTTCTTTAGTTCATGAAGATATTTATGAGAAAAGTGGAAGAACAAAATTATTTGGGGACAGTGTATTTAAATTAAAAGACAGATATAAAAAACCTTATGTACTTGGACCAACACATGAAGAATTATTTGTTATAGCCGCATCTATGAAAATAAAATCTTATAAAGACATGCCTTTTAATATATATCAAATACAAAATAAATTCAGAGACGAAGCAAGACCAAGATATGGACTTATTAGAGTTAGAGAATTTGTAATGAAAGATGCATATTCATTTGACACTAATTTAGAAAACTTAGATGTTTCTTATAAGAAAATGTATAATGCTTATATAAAATCTTTTGATAGAATGAATATAAAATACCGTATTGTAAAAGCAGATACTGGAGTTATGGGTGGATTACTATCAGAAGAATTTCAAGCTATAACACCAATTGGAGAAGATGATGTAATATATTGTCCAAACTGTGATTTTTCATCTAATTTAGAAGTATGTGAATGTCATACAGAAGCACAAGAAATAACTAATGAAAAAAACAAATATGAATTAGTAAGTACAATGAATCAAAAAACAATAAAAGAAGTTTCACAATTTTTAAATATACCAAAAGAAAAATTTGTAAAATCTCTTGTTTATAAAATTGATGATGAATTAGTAATGTGTTTACTTCGTGGAGATAGAGAATTAAATGAAACAAAAGTTTTAAAATTACTAAAAGCTACTAACATATCTTTAGCAAGTCAAGAAGAAATAAATACCTTTAGTGAAGTTGGATTTATTGGGCCAATAGATGTAAACATAAAAATAATTGTAGATAAAGAAGTAAGTTATTTAAAAGATTTTATAGTAGGCGCTAATAAAGTGGATTATCATTATATAAATGTAAACATTAATGATATAAAAAATTATGAAATTGCCGATATAAGAAATGTAGAAAAAACTGATTTATGTCCTAAATGTAAGAAACAACTAGAATTTACAAAAGGAATAGAAATTGGAAACACATTTAAACTAGGAACAAAATATTCAAATTCTCTAAATTTAAATTACGTTGATGAATTTAATAAATTAAATGAAGTTTATATGGGATGTTATGGAATTGGTATCGGTAGATGTATGGCATCAATCATTGAACAAAACAACGACGAATTTGGAATAAAATGGCCAATAAATATAGCCCCTTACAAAGTTGCTTTAGTAGTAGTTAACACAAATGACGAAAATCAAATGAACTATGCAAATGAACTTTATAATGAGTTAAATAATTTAGGAATTGATACATTATTAGATGATAGAAACGAAAGAGTCGGAGTTAAATTTAAAGATATGGATTTAATCGGTATTCCTTACAAAATCGTAATAGGTTCTAAATTAAACGAGAACATAGTGGAACTTAAAGGAAGAAACTCTGAGACTAAATTAATTGATACAAATGAAATCATAAATGAAGTTAAAGAAAGGATGAGAAAATAAATGAATTTTCCCATTTTTTTGGTTTAAAATTAAATATAAAGGGGTAACAAATAAGAAAATTAAAGGTTTTGCATTATCGAATATATTATATGCAATACTTGTATTAAGTCTTGTATTCATGATTGCTATTTTAGGAATATCAACAAATTAACAATATTGGGCTACAATAATTAAAGAAATTATAATAAGTAATTTAGTTTCTACTAACGATGAATATTTGCCTTGGTATTTTGAATATGAAGTAGATGTCCAAGTTTTATTGTGTCTGTATTAAGTTACTATTTTTTTGAAGCATGGGGAACTCAAGGTGGAAGTTATAGTAATTATATAGGTGGAAACGAGGCATATACTTCTGGATATGTTTATTTATAAGAAGGAACAGAAATATATATGTAGGTGGTATGGGGTATAAATGGATAAATGTAAAAGGATGTTTAGAACTAATGCCAAATCCAAGTGAAAGATTTTATTCATCCGGTCTAGGACGTTATGAAATGGATACGCGAGAATAACTTACTTAAGCATTGAAATATATTAAAAAATAAAGTGTTAAAAAGGGAGAAAAATATGGTAAAAAAATTAAAAAATCAACAAAAAAAAATTAAGTTAACATCGGGTGGGTTTACATTGATTGAGTTGTTAGCGGTATTAGTAATATTGGTAGTTATAGCAGCAATAGCGACACCAATAGTAATGGGTATTATAAACGAATCGAAAAATATAGCAAATATATCTACTGTAAATTATATTGTAGATACTGCCGAAATGTTTATTTCAAACAAATTAAATAATATTGATGAATATATAAATAAAAATATTTATGATGAATTAGATTTTAGTGATAAAAATTTAGATGTTAAAGTATTTGTAAATAATAATCATCAAATAAGTGTTTCAATGTATAAAGATGATGTTTGCTATACCAAAATAGCGACAAGTAATACTGTAAATGACAGTAAAAAAAATGATTCTGATAATGGTTGTATTCCTCCAGATATTGAATTAAATGGAACTACTCCTATGCTAAATGAAAATTTAGTACCGGTTTTGATAGATAATAATGGTATTGTTACAATTGCAGATATAAATGAGGAATGGTATAGCTATGGTTATAACTTATGGGCAAACGCAGTAACTTTAAATATTGATGCATCTGACGTAGAGGGTTCAAAAAGTCTTTTAGAATATCAAAATAGTCCAAGTGGAACAATAATTTTAGAAGCAGATATAGCAGGTTATTATGTTTGGTTACCAAGATATAAGTATGCAATTCCAGAAGTAGAGGATTTAAACAATCCACCAGCTATAAATATAAGTTTTGAAAATTCTTTAATAGAAAAATCAACAGGTGATGCCACTTTAGAAAACTATTATACGCATCCTGCATTTACAATAACAGATGAAGAAGAAAATTTGATTGAATTAAATGGGTTTTGGGTATCCAAATTCGAATTAACCGGTACTAGTGAAAATCCAACGTTTAAACCAAATATCACGACCATTGGAGCAGAAATGGGAATAGGTGCAGCTTCTAATAACATTTATAGATTAGTGCACCTATATAATATGGTGTATTCGCTAAATGAAGAAAATGGGTTTAGTAAAGACATAGAACAAATAGAAATTCATACAACAAAAAATAGCGAATGGGGAGCTATATATTATCTGACACATTCAACATATGGCGTATGTTCAAATGGTAGTTGTGATATTAATCCAAGTGATTCATATACTATAAGTGCAAATGGAGACTTTGTAAGTAATACACATTATTCAACTACCAATAACATAACGGGTATTTATGATCTTTATTCTGGGAGAACAGAAGTTGTAATGGGTAATTATAACAATCAAGCAGGACATGGTTCTTTGACTGTCCCGCATATAAAATATGTGGATATTTATACAAATTATGATTTTGAAAATAGTATAAATCAAATAGGTCATGCATTATATGAGACAGCAGGATGGTATGGTTCTAATGCCTCAATATCTTCCGCTAATTCATGGTATTATCGTTATTCTTACAGTGTGGCATTAGATGATGGTCACACATATTATAGAAATGAATCTATAAGAGCCTCGATTTGGGTGTTTTAAGAAAAAGATATTTAATTAATATAAACGAAATAATAAATGAAGTAAAAAAAGTAATTTAAAAATTGCTTTTTTATTTGTAAAATATGGTATAATCTATTAGAAACGGGTGATTTGATGAATCAAAAAAATATTAGAAACTTTTCCATTATTGCACATATAGATCATGGTAAAAGCACTTTAGCAGATCGTATATTAGAAGTAACAAATGCAATAACTGACAGAGAAAAACAAAATCAATTATTAGATAGTATGGATATAGAACGTGAAAGAGGAATAACAATTAAACTAAATGCAGTACAATTAAAATATAATTACAATAATGAAGATTATGTATTACATTTAATAGACACTCCAGGACACGTTGACTTTACATATGAAGTAAGTAGAAGCTTAGCAGCCTGTGAAGGCGCTATTTTAGTCGTGGATGCAGCGCAAGGTATAGAAGCACAAACATTAGCGAATCTTTATTTAGCGATTGATTCAGATTTAACAATCATTCCAGTAATAAATAAAATAGACTTACCAAATGCTGATGTACAAAGAGTAACAAATGAACTAATTGACACATTAGGATTTAGCGAAGAAGAAATAATATTAACAAGTGCAAAAAATGGAATCGGAATAAAAGAACTAGTAGAAGAAGTAATAACAAAAATACCTTCTCCAGTTGGAAAAAAAGAAGATAAATTACAAGCACTAATATTTGACAGTTACTTTGATGCTTATAGAGGCGTGGTCGCATTAATAAGAATAGTAAATGGAAAATTAAAAATAGGCGACAAAGTAAAAATGATGGCTACAAATGCAGTATATGATGTAGTTGAATTAGGGGTATCAACACCAAAAGAAACAAAAAAACAAACATTAGTAACTGGTGAAGTTGGATATTTATGTGCCAGTATAAAAAGTATAGATGATGTAAAAGTTGGTGACACAATAACTTTAGATAATAATCCAGCTGATACAATACTAGACGGTTATAAACCAATGAAACCAATGGTATTTTGCGGATTATTCCCAATAGAATCAAATAAATATACAGATTTAAGAGAAGCCTTAGAAAAATTAAAACTAAATGACGCATCTCTTAACTTTGAACCAGAAACATCAAAAGCCTTAGGGTTTGGATTTAGATGTGGATTTTTAGGCCTACTACACATGGAAATAATTCAAGAAAGAATAGAGCGAGAATTTAATATCGACTTAATCGCAACATCTCCTTCTGTTGTTTATGAAATAACAAAAACAGATAAAGAAATAATCATGATAGATTCACCAGCAAAAATGCCAGATAGACAACTTATGTTAGATATAAAAGAACCATATATAAAAACAAACATATTTGTGCCATCCACTTATATAGGACCAATTATGGAACTATGCCAAGAAAAAAGAGGAAACTATGTCGCAATGGAATATATGGACACAACAAGAGTAAATATTCACTATGAAATACCATTATCAGAAATAGTATATGATTTTTTTGACAAACTAAAATCAACAACAAAAGGATATGCTTCCTTTGATTATGAATTAATAGGATATAAATCATCTAATTTAGTAAAAATGGATATATTATTAAATGGAGAAATAGTAGATGCCCTAAGCGTAATCGTGCACAAAGATTTTGCCTATAAAAGAGGAAAATCAATAGTTGAATCATTGAGAAAACTAATACCAAGACAACAATTTGAAGTTCCTATACAAGCATCAATTGGAAATAAAGCAATAGCAAGAGCTGACGTAAAAGCAATGCGCAAAGACGTTTTAGCAAAATGTTATGGTGGAGACGTTTCAAGAAAAAGAAAATTACTAGAAAAACAAAAAGAAGGTAAAAAAAGAATGAAAATGGTAGGAAATGTTGAAATTCCACAAGAAGCATTCTTATCAGTATTATCAATGGAGGAAGATTAATGGAAGAAGTAAGAGCTTTAAAAATTGCTAGATATATAATAGAAAATAATGCAACAATCGATCAAGTGGCAAAACATTTTGAAGTTTCTGTATCCACTATAAAAAAAGATATAAATGGTAAACTAGAAAAACTAGACAAAGAATTATATGATGCAGTAAAGCAAGTACAACAAGGACTTATATCGGATGGACAAAAACAAGGTGGAACTACAGGAAAAAGAAAAACAAAATTTTCACAAGCTGATGCAGAAGAAGTCGCACTGTTTATTTTAAAAAGAGATGCCTCTTTGTCAGAAGCAAGTGCCATTTATCAAGTACCAAAATCTACAATTCATGATTTATTAATGCATCATTTAGAAAATGAAGAATTAAAGCAAAGAATAAAAGAATTGTTTGAAAAGCATAAGGAAAAGAAAATATAAGACTACTTTAGTAGTTTTTATTTTGCCAACATTCATGATATAATAATTATAGGTGATAATTATGAATGCAGCCTATATACACATACCATTTTGCCAAGCAATTTGTTCATATTGTGACTTTCCTAAATTTTTTTATAATGAAAATTGGGTTGATCAATATTTGAACATATTAAAAGATGAAATAAACCAAACATATAAAGGCGAAATTTTAAAAACAATATATATAGGTGGAGGAACACCCAGTTGTTTAAACTTAAAACAATTAAAAAAACTAATGGATATAATATCTTTGTTTAAAACAGATAATCCAGAAATAACAATGGAAGTAAATATCGAAAATATAACAACAGATAAATTAGAAATAATTAAAAATAAAGTTAACAGAATAAGCATAGGTATTCAATCATTTAATGAAGATGTTAAATTATATTTAAAAAGACATCATAAAAATGAAGAAACAAAAGAAAAAATAAAACTAATAAAAAATATGGGATTTAATATCAATGTTGACCTAATATATGCAGTAGAAAATCAAACACTAGATGATTTAAAAAAAGACCTAGATGAATTTATCAAACTAGATGTAAATCATATATCAACCTATTCTTTAATCATAGAACCAAAAACAAAACTTTATATATCAAAAAAAGAAAATATAGACGAACAATTAGACTATGAAATGTATGAATATATAAAAAGCAAATTAAAAGAAAATAATTATATTCATTACGAAATAAGTAATTTTTCAAAAGAAGGTTTTTGTTCAAAACACAACTTAGTATATTGGAATAATGAAGAATATTATGGATTTGGATTAGGTGCAAGCGGATACATAAATAAAACAAGATATGAAAACACTAAATCTTTAAATAAATATCTAAACAAAGAATTTATTTTTGAATCTCATTTATTAGATATAAAAGAACAAATAGAAAATGAACTGATTTTAGGATTTAGAAAAATAAAAGGAATTAATAAAGAAATATTTTTTAAAAAATATAATAAAAATTTAATCGAAATGTTTAATATAAAAAAATTAATAGAAGAAGGAAAATTAATTGAAAATAATGAATATATATATATAAGTGAAAAATACCTATATGTACAAAATGATATTTTAATTAATTTTATAGGTGAGTAAATGGAAAAAATAGAAACATTTAATAAAGAATACACATATTTTAGAAATGAAAAATATGTAGAAAATATAAAAAAACTAGTAAATATATTACCAGATTATTTTTTTGAAGTACCAGCTTCATCAACCGGTAAATATCATCCATCATATGCATTAAATAATGGTGGTTTAGTTAGACACACAAAAGCAGCAGTTAAAATAGCAAATGACTTATTAAATAATGAAGCAATGGGACATTCATTTAATGAATTAGAAAAAGATTTAATTTTAATGGCCTTAATGTTGCATGATGGTTTAAAATCTGGAATGGAAAAATCAGAATATACAAAATTTGATCATCCGCTTTTAGTTTGTCAATATATAAAAGATAATCAAAAAATAACAACCCTAAGCGATGGTGAAATAAAACTTATTTGTAATATGATAGAAAGTCATATGGGACAATGGAATACAAATAACTATAGTAATGTAACACTACCAAAACCTAGTAATAAATATCAAAGGTTTGTTCACATGTGTGATTACTTAGCTAGTAGAAAGTACCTTGAAGTGCCCTTTAATGAAAATAATGATATAATAGAATAAGATTAGGAGATGAATTTATGAAACAAGTAAGTCCAAGTGTTTATTTATTAGCGCACACTACAGTTGTAAATAACGGAAATCCAGAAAAGATAGTAGCAGCCGCAGGGAAGCTATGTTATTCATCATCAGATATAAAAACAGTATTAGATAATTTAGATGAAGAAAAAACAAAAAAATTTGTTGATATGCTATCATCTTATGGACATCAAAGTCCTTTAGAACATATTAGTTTTACATTTGGTGTAGAAGGAATAAGTCGTGCTTGTTCTCACCAGTTAGTTCGTCATAGAATAGCATCATATTCTCAACAATCACAAAGATATGTTGATTTAAATGAATCTTTTGCATATGTTTTACCTAGTTCACTAGAAAATAATGATCAAGCAAGAGAAATATTTGAAAATCAATTAATAAGTGATATAGAAGCATATAAAAGTGTGTATGATAGTTTATATAATCTTTATTCAGAAGGTGTAACTGATCCAAAACAATTAGCAAAATTAAAGAAAAAAGCATTAGAAGATGCAAGAGCAGTTTTACCAAATGCTTGTGAAACAAAAATAATTTTAACAATGAATGCAAGAACTTTATTAAATTTCTTTGAAGAACGTATGTGTTTAAGAGCACAAGAAGAAATAAGAGAAGTAGCAAATATGATGTTAGATTTATGCTTAGATGTCGCCCCTAATGTATTTAAATATGCTGGACCATCGTGTGCGTTTGGGCCTTGTAAAGAAGGCAATATGACTTGTGGAAATAAACAAAAACCAAGAGAAAAACAATTGGTAAAGGAGTATTTATGAAAGGAAAACTTATAGTTGTAGAAGGAACAGACTGCAGTGGTAAAGAAACACAAACAAACTTACTTTTAGAAAAATTTAGAAATGAAGAAATAAAATGTGAAAAATTTTCGTTTCCAAATTATAATTCACCTACCGGAAAAATAGTAGGTGGACCTTATTTAGGAAAACAACATATTTCAGCCCCTTGGTTTCCAGAAGGTGCAAATAATGTTGATCCATTAGTCGCATCTTTATATTATGCTGCTGATAGAAAATACAATATTGATAAAATATTATTTCTTTTAGAAAATGGTTGCAATGTAATACTTGATAGATATGTTTATTCAAACATGGCTCACCAAGGTGGAAAAGAATCAGATATAAAAAAAAGAAAAGTAATTTATGAAAAACTTAGTTCATTAGAATTTGGTTTATTAGAACTACCAGAACCAGATATAAAAGTATTTTTACACATGCCTTTTATCTATGCACTTGAATTAAAGAAAAATAGAGAAGAAGAAGCGGATCAACATGAAAGTAATGAAGAACATTTAAAAAATGCGGAAGCATCATATTTAGAAATTGCCGATTTATTTAATTTTGATTATCTTAATTGTGTAAAAGACAACAGAATAAAAACTATTGAAGAAATAAATATTGAAGTAATGGCTTTAATAAAAAATAAACTATAAGAAGCAAATAAAAAAACCAAGTATTTAAAATATTTGGTTTTTTATTTAAATATGTTTTCCATTACTAGTATATCCACCAACAATAGTAGTCGCATTTTCACTGATAATCATAGCATTTTTATCAATATTTTTAATCATAGATACAATATCTCTTCTTTGTTTCCTACTAACCATAATCATAAGTATTTTCCTACCTTTTTCTTTTCCTTGGCCATCAATAACAGTAACAGCGTATCCATGCTCTCTGATACAATTAACGATCACTTCGCCTAAAGATTCATCAACAATACTCATAAGCATATTGCTTCCAACTGCTAATTTTTCTTCTAAATAAGAACCTAAATAAGAACCTATTAAAGAACCAAACGCATAAAAGAAAATTTTAAGTGGGTCAGTAGCAATATCAACAATTACCACTCCAGTAACGCTTATCCATACAATAGATATTATAAACTGTAAAATAGCTCCAATTATTTTTTTACCATTAGCGACATATATCAATCTTATAGTCCCAAGAGCTATTTCTAAAATTTTTGATAAGAATATAACAACGTACATTAACATAGTATATCACTCCTATAATAATTATATCATAATTATTATAAAAAATATTATTTATGAAAATTAAGTGAAAAAAGTAATTTTTAGCACTCGATAGTTGACTTTGCTAATTCGTAGGTATATAATTGTTTTAGCACTCATATAATAATAGTGCTAGCAAAGGCAGGTGAATGATGCTAAATAGTCGACAAAGCGAATTATTAAAATTAATAGTTGAAGACTACATAAAAACAGTAAAACCTGTAAGTTCAAGTTCATTATGTAAAATATTGAAATGTTCAAGCGCTACAGTAAGAAGTGAAATGAGTTATTTAGAAGAAATAAAACTTTTAGAAAAAACGCATACCTCATCTGGAAGAATTCCAAGTGAAAAAGGATATAGATACTATGTAGATAACATTATGCAACCAAGCGAATTAAATGGTGAAGAAATGTTAAAATTACAAACAATATTTAAAAATAATTCTTTGATTTTATCCGATGCTATATTAAAAAGTATGGAAATAATTAGTCAATTAACTAATTATACAGCAGTTGTTTTAGGAACTAATTCAAAAGATAATAAAATTAGCAAAGTAGAAGCAGTGCCATTAAATGATTCACAAATTTTAGCAATTATAGTAACTGATAAAGGACATATTGAACACAAAAATATAACAACAAGTGAAAAAGTAAGTGTAGAAGAAATTAAAAAAACAGTTGATTTAATAAATAAATTAATTGTAGGAACACCACTTGACGAAGTAAATATGAAATTAGAATTTGAAGTAAAACCAGTAATTGGTAAATATATTACACAACACGTCGCATTATATAATGCATTTTATAGCGCATTTAATGATTTTGCTAACGAATCAAATATCAAAGTCAACGGAACAACTAATATATTAATGCAACCCGAATTTAATAATGTTGATAAAATAAGAGAAATTGTTTCTAAATTTGATAATGAAGAAATGGTTAAAAGCATAAAAGAAGAAGGAAATGGGGTAAATATTTACATTGGATCTGAAAATGAATTTGACAGAGATGTTGCAATTATAAAAACAAAATATAACATAAATGGAGAAGAAGGAACGATTGCTTTAATTGGCCCAAAAAGAATGGAATATCAAAGAGCAACATCACTTCTAAACTATATATTAGATAATTTAAAATAGGAGGATTATGGAAAAAGAAAAAAACTGCACTTGCAATGAATGTGAATGCACACCAGAAGAAAATTGTGGATGTATGGAATCCGATAAAGAATGCAGTTGCAACGAATGTGAATGTACACCAGAAGAAAATTGTGGATGCATAAAAGAAGAAACTTGCAAATGTAATGATAAAAAAGCAAAAAAAGAAAAGAAAAACAAAAAAAATGATCAAACACAAATAATTGAAAAATTAAATTTTTTAAATAAAGAATACGAAGAAAAAGCTCTAAGAGCTCAAGCCGAACTTATTAATTATCGTAAAAGAAAAGACGAAGAAATGAGTAGAATGTATAAATACGCATCAGAAGATGTTATAAAAGAAATTTTACCAACAATCGATAACTTTGAAAGAGCGATTTTATTAGATGATGCAAATTTAACTGATGAATTATCAAAATTCTTATCAGGATTTAAAATGATATATGCATCACTTAAAAATGTTTTAGATAAATATGAAGTAAAAGCAATAGATTCAACTGAAGTTGAATTTGATCCTTCTATCCATCAAGCAGTATTAACTGAAAAAATTGATGGAATGGAAAGTGGAAAAATAATTGATATCCTACAAAAAGGATATATGTTAAAAGATAAAGTGATACGTCCAGCAATGGTTAAAGTATCAGAATAAAGGAGAGAAAATTATGTCAAAAACAATAGGAATAGATTTAGGTACAACAAATTCATGTGTATCTGTATTTGAAGGTGGAGAAGCTAAAGTAATAGCAAATGCTGAAGGACTAAGAACTACAGCATCTGTAGTTGCATTTAAAAACGGAGAAATTATCGTTGGTCAAAAAGCAAAAAACCAAGCAATTACAAACCCAGATACAATTTCATCAGTTAAAAGATTGATGGGAACTAAGAAAAAAGTAAAAGCAAATGGTAAAGATTATACACCAGAAGAAATAAGTGCAATGATCTTAACTAATTTAAAAGAAACAGCTGAAAGTTATTTAGGAAGTAAAGTAACAAAAGCCGTAATTACAGTTCCAGCATACTTTAATGATGCAGAACGTCAAGCAACTAAAAATGCTGGTAAAATCGCAGGTTTAGAAGTTGAAAGAATTATAAACGAACCAACAGCAGCAGCGCTTGCTTATGGTTTAGAAAAACAAGATAAAACTGAACAAATATTAGTTTATGATTTAGGTGGAGGAACATTTGACGTTTCTGTATTAGAAATCGGAGATGGAGTATTTGAAGTTAAATCTACAAGTGGTAACAACAAATTAGGTGGAGATGACTTTGACCAAGTTGTAATGGATCACTTAGTTGCTGAATTCAAAAAAGAATCTTCAGTTGATTTATCAAAAGATAAAATGGCTATGCAAAGAGTAAAAGAAGCAGCTGAAAAAGCTAAAAAAGATTTAAGTGGAATGAATCAAACAGAAGTATCATTACCATTTATTACTCAAGGAAGCGATGGACCATTACATTTAAATGTTAATTTAACAAAAGCTAAATTTGAAGAATTAATTCATGAATTAGTAGAAAAAACAAGAAAACCAGTAAGAGATGCATTAAAAGAAGCTGGATTAAAAGCAAGTGATGTTGACAAAGTATTATTAGTAGGTGGATCAACTCGTATTCCTTGCGTTCAAGAATTAGTAAAAGCAGAATTAAAATGCGAACCATCAAAAGAAGTAAATCCAGATGAAGTTGTAGCAATGGGGGCTGCTATTCAAGGTGGAGTACTTACAGGAGATGTAAATGATGTTGTATTATTAGATGTAACACCATTATCACTTGGAATTGAAACAATGGGTGGAGTATTTAATATATTAATCCCTAGAAACACAACTATTCCAACATCAAAATCTCAAGTTTACTCAACAGCAGCAGATAATCAACCAGCTGCAGACATTCATATTTTACAAGGTGAACGTCCAATGGCTGCTGATAATAAAACACTAGGAAATTTCCAAATTCAAATTCCACCAGCGCCAAGAGGAGTACCTCAAATAGAAGTATCTTTTGACATTGATGCTAACGGTATTGTTAATGTTAAAGCAAAAGACTTAGGAACTGGTAAAGAAAATTCAATTACTATTACATCTTCAACATCATTATCAGATGATGAAATAGATAAAATGGTAAAAGAAGCAGAAGCAAATAAAGAAGCTGATGAAGCAAGAAAAGCTGAAGCTGATACTGTAAATGAAGCTGAACAAACTATTTTCCAAACTAAAAAAGCAATAAAAGATTTAGGTGATAAAATAGAAGATGCAGACAAAGAAAAAGCAGAAGAAGCAATTAAAGAATTAGAAAGTGCTTTAGAAGAAAAAGATATGGATTTAATTAAAGAAAAAACAGAAAAATTATCTGAAAGTACTATGGCTTTAGGAGCTAAATTATATGAAAATTTAAATAAAGAATCTGCTGAAAACAATGAATCAGAAGCAAGTGAATCTGACGAAAAAGTAATGGATGCTGATTACGAAGAAAAATAAGAATACAAGTTCTAGTTAGCTAGAACTTATATTTTTAATAAGGAGAAATATGGCTAAACAATTAACTAGAGAAGAAGTAAGTGATGAATATAAATGGGATTTAACACCTATTTATAAAGATGTAGATGAATTTAATAAACATTTTTTAAAAACTGAAAAGTTAGTATTAGAAGTAAGTGATTATAAAGGAAAAATAATCACTTCTTCTGATAATATATTAAAATATTTAGAATATGATATGAATGTTTCTAGGCAATTATCAAGATTATATTATTATGCACATCTTAATAGTGATGCGGATACTCAAGATATTTTATATCAAGAATTATCTGGGAGAGTTACTAATTTATTCACTAAATATGATGAATTATCTGCATTTGTCGGACCAGAATTTTTAACAATAAATGTAGAAACAATGAAAGATTACATAAAAGAAAATGAAAAGTTAAAGGCTCACGAATTTAACTTATTAAATATTTATCGCTATGTAGATCATACTTTGTCAGAAAGTGAAGAAGAATTATTAACAAACTTTACACAAACAGCTGGGTCTGCAAGTGAAATATATGATGCTTTAACTAATACTGACATTAAATTTCCAAATATAACAGATGAAAAAGGAAACGAAGTTGAGTTAACAGAAAGTAATTACTCGGTTTATTTAAGATCTAAAAATAGAAGTGTTAGAGAATCTGCATTTAAAAGTTTGTTAACAACATATAATAAATATAAAACAACTCTATCATCTACATTAAAAGGTCAAATAGAAGCACTATGTACAACGGCTAAAGTAAGAAAATATAAATCTAGCTTAGAAGCATCTTTATATAGTGATGAAGTTCCCGTAGATGTTTATAATAATTTAATAAAAACAGTAAATGAAAATTTAGATATAATTCATGATTATTACAAAACAAAAAAAGAATGCTTAAATTTACCTGAAATGCATATTTATGATTTGTATGTAGACTTAGTTGATGAAATTGATAAAACATATTCTGTAGAAGAAGCAAAAAAATTAATTTTAGAAGCATGTGCACCATTAGGTGAAGATTATATTGAAATACTAAATAAAGCATTTGATGAAAAATGGATTGATTTTTATAATAACAAATCTAAAAGAACAGGTGCATATTCATCAGGATTTTATGATACTAATCCATATATATTATTAAACTTTGAATCAAAATTTGATGATGTATCTACAATGGCTCACGAACTAGGGCATTCACTTCACTCATATTATTCAAAAGAACAAGAATATCAAAACTCTTCATACACTATTTTTGTAGCAGAAGTAGCATCATTAACAAATGAATTATTACTTTACTATAGTATTTTAAATAAAACAAAAGATAAAAAAGAAAAAAAATATGTTTTAAACTACTTAATGGAGTTATATAAATCAACTATTTATAGACAAGTAATGTTTGCTGAATTTGAAAGAGATATTCATAAAGATAAAGAAAATGGTGAAATATTAACAAGCCAATTTTTATCTGATAAATATTATAAATTAAATAAAAAATATTATGGAGAAAATGTTTTAGTTGATGATGAATTAAAAAATGAATGGATGAGAATACCTCATTTCTATTATGATTTTTATATGTATAAATACGCTGTTGGTTTAGCGTGTGCAAGTGATATTGTAAAAAGAATTTTAGAAAACAAAGAAAACTCTTTAGAAGATTACAAAAATTTCTTAAAATCAGGTGGAAGTGATTCACCAATAAACTTACTTAAAAAAGCTGGAATTGATGTAACAAATCAAGACTATGTAAAAAGTGCATTAGACATGTTTAAAGACTTAATTGAACAATTTAAAAATTTATAAAGGAGAAGTATGAAAAAAGATTATTATGAAATATTAGGTGTTTCTAAAACTGCAACAGAAGCAGAAATAAAATCATCTTTTAGAAAATTAGCAAAAAAATATCATCCAGACGTATCAAAAGAACCAGATGCTGCTGACAAATTTAAAGAAGCACAAGAAGCATATGCCGTGCTGTCTGATGCTCAAAAAAGACAACAATATGATCAATATGGACATCAAGCATTTAACAATAACGGAGCACAAGGATTTGATTTTGGAGACTTTGATTTTTCAGATATATTTGGAGATTTATTTGGATCTAGTTTTGGATTTGGAAGAGGAAACAGCACAAGAGCGAAAAAAGGAAGCGATTCATTGTTAAGAATGAACCTTACTTTTGATGAAGCGGTATTTGGAACTAATAAAACTATTAATTTAAATGTTTCAAAAACTTGTGAAGAATGTGATGGCGAAGGCGGACATGGAGTAAAAACTTGTTCTCAATGTAGGGGAAGTGGAACTGTAGCGGCTGAACAAAGAACTATGTTTGGAACATTTATGACAAAAACAACTTGTCCAAAATGTGGAGGAAACGGTAAAACTTACGATAAAAAATGTTCTAAATGTAATGGGACTGGAACTTATAATAAGAAAACTGATGTTGATGTAAAAGTTCCTGCTGGAGTTGACACTGGAAATAGATTAAGATTAGCAGGTAAAGGTGAAGCTGGATATAATGGTGGACCAAATGGTGATGTATATATTGAATTCAATGTAGCTGATCATCCAATATTTGAAAGAGATGAAAACGATATATATCTAGAACTACCAGTAACGATTACAGCTGCTGTATTAGGTGCTAAAATAGAAGTTCCGACTCTTTACGGAAATATCAAATTAAATATTCCAAGTTCAAGTCAAAACTTAGATAAACATAGAATAAAAGGAAAGGGTGTAGAAGATCCTAATACCAAGAAAAAGGGAGATATGTATGTTATTATTAAAATACAAACACCTAAAAAATTATCTAAAGAACAAAAAAAATTATTTGAACAATTATCAAAATCTAAATTAGACAATGATTTTAAATATAAAAAATATTTATAAGAAAAAGAAATTTTTCTTTTTTTATGTTCATACAACTAATTCAATAATAAACAATTGACTTTTAGAGCATTATTTAGGTATACTTTTATTATGAAGATAGGGGATAGTAGATGAAAAAAGGATTCACATTAATAGAAATGCTAGGAGTCATCATAATTTTGGCTTTAATAACGTTGGTAGTATTTCCAACAATTATGAATAATATTGATACATCAAGAGACACAATAGATACTGTAACTGAATCATTAATAGAAACAGCAGCTACTGTTTATATAAGAGAAAATGCTGATGATTTTGATTTAAATGAAGGGGATAGATATTGTATAACACTTCAAGAACTTGTAAATGCAAATTTATTGGATTCTCCATTATTAGACTCTAATCAAGAAGAAATTGATTTATCAAAACATGTACAAGTTGATATCGTAGACGGGTTTTTAGAGCAACTAATTATCAATGATTGTGAAGAAATAATTACAAATTAAACAGTATAATTAAGAAAAAGAAATTTTTCTTTTTTTGTCTTTAATAATAAAACAATGGTATAATAATTAAAGAAGATGGTGGAATATGGAAAAAGTAATATTAGTAGATGGAAACAATTTATTGTTTAGAAGTTATTACGCTACCGCGTACAATGGTAACTTTATGAATAACTCAAAAGGATTTCCAACAAACGCAATATTTGGATTTGCAAACATGATAAATAAAATAGTTTTAGAAGAAAAGCCTAAATATATGTTAGTCGCGTTTGATAAAGGAAAAAATTTTAGAAAAGAAAAATATGATTTTTATAAAGATGGAAGAAGCGAAACCCCAAGTGAATTAAAAATGCAGTTTCCAATCGCAAAAGATTTATTAACTAAAATGGGAATAAAATATTATGAAATTGATGATTATGAAGCAGATGATATTATCGGTACATTTGCAAACATGTGTAATGGAAATCAAGATTATGATGCGACAATTATCAGCAGTGACAAAGATCTTTTACAACTTATATCAAAAGAAGTAGATATAAAATTATTAAAACAAAAAGATTATATAAGATATAATTCAGAAAATTTTAGAGCGGATTATGGAATTGAACCAATTAATATTATTGACTTAAAAGCATTAATGGGAGATGCAAGTGATAATATACCAGGAGTAAAAGGTATTGGAGAAAAAACTGCTTTAAAATTATTACAAGTTTATAAAACAATAGACAAAATATATGAAAATATTGATAATTTAAAAGGAAGTGTAAAAGAAAAATTAATTAATGGTAAAGATTCTGCTTATATGAGTTATGAAATCGCAACTATTATTTTAGATGTTCCACTTGATATAACTTTTGACGATATTTTGTTACAAAAAAAAGATAGTTTAGAATTAACTAAATTATACGAAGAATTAGAATTTTATTCATTTATTAAAAAAGAAAAAAAAGAAGAAGTAAAACCGCTTAACTTTAATATTGCTGATAAAATAGATTTTAAAATAGATTCAAATACAGCAATATATCTAGAGATTTTAGGAACAAATTATCATACAAGTGAAATTTTAGGTTTAGCGGTATATAATGAAAACATTAGTACATTTATTCCTTTTGAATTGCTAAAAGAAAATAAAAACATTTTAAATCAAGAATACTATACATATGATTTAAAAAAACTTTACGTTTCTCTTAAATATCATGACATAAATATAGGAAAAATAACATTTGATACAATGCTAGCAGGTTATTTACTTGACTATAATATAAAAGATGATATAGCTTATTTAGCGAATATTTTTGAACATGATATTCCATTTTATGAAACAACTTATGGAAAAACAAAATTAACAAAACCATCAATTGATGTAATTGCTTATAATGCTATTTTAAAAGCTAAATTTATTTATGAATCAAAAGATATTTTAAATAGTAAATTAAAAGAAGAGAAACAAGAACATTTATTTTATGATATTGAACTTCCTTTAAGTATTGTTTTAGGTGATATGGAATTTGATGGCGTAAATGTAGATAAAGACTATTTAAATAAAATGGGTATAGAAATAAAAGAAAGAATAGATTTGATAACAAATGAAATATATGATTTAGTAGAAGAAGAATTTAATATTTCTTCACCACAACAATTAGGTTATATTTTATTTGAAAAATTACAACTTAAACATGGTAAAAAATTAAAAACCGGTTATTCAACATCTATTGATGTATTAAATAAACTAGTAAATGAACATCCGGTTATAAAAAAAATAATAGAGTATAGATTTTTAACTAAACTTTATTCAACATATATAGAAGGATTAATTGCTGTAATACATGAAGATAATAAAATCCACACTATATATACACAAGCATTGACAAGAACAGGGAGATTATCATCGATTGAACCAAACTTACAAAATATTCCAATGCGTAATGAATATGGTAAATTAATTAGAAAAGCTTTTGTATCTAGTGAAAATTCAGTTTTAATCAGCAGTGATTATTCACAAATTGAACTACGTATTTTAGCGCACGTTGCCAATGTTTTAAACTTTAAAGAAGCTTTTAACAATAATATAGATATTCATACAAAAACAGCTGCTGATATATTTAAAAAAGATATAGAAGAAGTAACTAAAAATGAAAGAAGATTAGCAAAAGCCGTAAACTTTGGAATAATTTATGGAATCTCTGGTTTTGGTTTATCTCAAAATATAGATATTCCAGTTAAAGAAGCAAGTGATTTTATTAATAATTATTTATTAACTTATCCAGAAATAAAAACATATATGGATGATACAATAAAAAATGCATATAACACTTTATCTGTTAAAACTTTAATGGGAAGAATAAGATATGTAAAAGAATTAAGTAATAAAAACTATATGATAAAGCAACAAGGTGAAAGAATTGCTCTTAATACACCAATACAAGGAACAAGTGCTGACATCATTAAATTAGCGATGGTAAAAATAAAAGAAAAATTTATTGAAGAAAACATTAAATCAAAATTAATATTACAAGTACATGATGAATTAATATTTGATTGTTTAATAAATGAAGAAGAAAAAGTAAAAAGCATTATAAAAGATATAATGGAAAATGTATATCCATTAGATGTTGTTTTAGATGTTGATATAGAAGAAGGAAAAAACTGGTTTGACGCAAAATAAACTAGATTTATAAATTTCCTTTTTTTTTTATTAAATATTTGTTATTATATTAAAGAAAGTTTGGTGATAAAATGTTATTAATATCTAATGAAGACAAAGTTAAATTGTTAAGAAGTTATCGTAAAATAGATGTAGAAAATGCTTTAATGCATAATTTAGATGATATTTATAAAATAAGAGATATAAATCACGGATATGCTATATCATCTTATTATCAAGTAATGGATCAAACAGTTAAATTTATGCAATATAAAAGTGGAGGTAGTAGGTTAAGTTGTGATTGTCATCAGTTCTATATATTTGATAGGTGCCAACATACTTGTTTATATGAATTAGTGAATATATATAACGCAAAAGAATTATCTAAAGATGAACTTATGCATAATTTTATTCTTGATTTTATAACTAAAAAAGAAAAAGAAACTCTTAATTTAACTCCAATAATTTATTTTGATAAATTCCATAAAGGAACAAAAGTTAAAATAAAATTGGGTCTTAGTAAACAATATATGAGCGCTAATAAAATATTTGAATTAATAAGCAATTTAGACAGTGAAGTTTATTTTGGAAAAGATTTTACTTATGATCCAAGCGTTCATTGTTTTAATAAAGTTGATGAACAAATTATTAATTTTATTAAAGATTGGCATGATACACAAAATTCTTATTCTAAAGATATTATTTTAAATAATATAGAACTTGAACAATTTTTAAATATTTTAAACGATAAAACATATTTAATTGAAGGTGTTGGTAAAACAAAAGGATTTGTAAAAGGAAATCCGCTTTGTTTAGATATAAGGAAAGAAGAAGATATTGTTTTTGATTTTAAGGAAATTGATTTTTTGGATTTTGAAAATAGATATGTTTTTGATAAACAACTATATCAAGTTAATTCAAATGTTTCTAAAATATATAGTCAAATTAAAAAAACTAATTTATCTAAAATTGTATTAAAAGAACAGGATGCTTTGTTATTTTCTAAAAAAATATATAATGATTTTATTTTAAATGTAAGTGAAGATTTAAAATCTAAATTTGTTATAACAAAACCAAAAGTTAAATTGTATTTTGATATGTTAGATAAAATTAGTTGTAAAGTTATTTTTGAATATGAAAAAGAAATTAATTATTTTGATAAAACAGATTTTAATAGAGATGAAGAATTTGAATCAGAAGTAATAAATGATTTGTATGATTTGAAGTTTGTAAAAGATAAAAAAACTTTTTTGATTAATAATGTTAATGATATGGTTTATTTTATTGAAGAAGGTATAATAAATTTAAATAAGTATGAAATTTATACTACTAAAAATGTTAATAAGTCTTCTATTGTAAAACCTTCTATAAAGTCTAATTTTTCTATTGGTAAAGATAATATTATGAATTATAGTTTTGATTTGGGTCAAATAGAGGATAAAGAAATTGATAAAATTTTTAAAAGTATTAAAAGCAAAGAAAAATATTATAAGTTAAAAAATGGTAATATTTTAAATACTGAAAATAATAATTTAATTGAGTTAATGGAAGTAATGGATTATTTGGATGTTGAAGAAACGAATGGGGTAATTCCAAAGTATCGGGCTTTGTATTTAGATAGTGTAAAAGAATATTCTATAATTAATACTGATAATTTGTTTAATCAGTTTATTGATAATTTTAATAAGTATAAAAATAGTGATGTTATTTTATCTAAAAAAGATGATTCTATTTTGAGGGAATATCAAAAAGATGGGGTTAAGTGGTTATATAATATTTACAAATCAGGTTTTGGTGGTGTTTTGGCCGATGAAATGGGGCTTGGAAAAACTATTCAGACTATTATGTTTTTAAAAAATGTTTTAAGAGATAAGAATTGTAAAATATTAATTGTTTGTCCGACATCACTTATATATAACTGGGAAAAGGAATTTGATATGTTCGCGCCTAGTTTAAAATATAAAGTTATAGATAATACAAAAGAAAAAAGAGAAGATTTGATAAATCAAGATTTTAATATTTTTATTACTAGTTATGGTAGATTAAGAAATGATGTTGATATTTATAATGATAAATGTTTTGAATTAATTATAATTGATGAGGCTCAAAATATTAAAAATCCAAAAGCTGGTATTAGTAAAGCTTTAAAACAATTGAAAGCTGAAACTAAAATTGCATTGACTGGAACACCTGTGGAAAACTCTGTTTTAGAGGTTTGGAGTATATTTGATTTTATTATGCCGGGGTTCTTACATAGTCTAAGTAAGTTTCAAAGTAAGTATAATGTAAAAGAGATGAATGAAAAAAGTCACAAATTATTATCTGAATTGTCAAATGTTATATCTCCTTTTATTTTAAGAAGAAGAAAAAATGAAGTTTTAAAAGAACTTCCTATTAAACAAGATAATAATATTTATTTAGAATTACCAGAGAAACAAAAAAAATTATATGCATTTCAAGTTAAAAAGTCAAAAAAAGAGTTTGAAGAATTATTAGAAAAAGAAGGTTTTTTGAAAGCTAGGTTTAAAATTTTACAACTTTTAACTAAATTGAGGCAAATTTGTATAGATCCTAATTTGATTTTTGAAGATTATGATGGAGAATCAATTAAGTTAAGTGAGACAATTGATTTGTTAAATGGATATATTAAAAATGGTCATAAAGTTTTGATATTTTCGTCTTTTAAGTCAGCGATTTATAATTTATCTTATCAGTTAAAAGAAAATAATATAACACATTATATTATTGATGGGTCTGTTAGTAGTAAAAAGAGAACTGATTTGGTAGATGCTTTTAATAAAGACAATACTAATGTATTTTTAATTACTTTAAAAGCGGGTGGAACTGGGCTTAATTTAACTTCGGCTGATGTTGTTATTCATCTAGATTTATGGTGGAATCCGGCTGTTGAAAATCAAGCGACAGATCGTGCACATAGAATTGGTCAAATTAATAATGTTGAGGTTGTTAAATTGATTTGTAAAGGAACAATAGAGGAAAAAATATTAGACTTACAAAATAAGAAAAAAGTTTTAAATGATAGTTTAATTGATAATGATGATAAGGATAATACTATTATGTCGTCATTAAATGAAACAGATATTAAAAATTTATTGTCTAATTTAGAATAAAAACAAGAAAAAATCTTGTTTTTTTTATATATTTTTTTTATTCTATGATATAATTAAAAAGAATAGAGGATATGTAATCTACTATTTTATACATAAATAAATGATGTTTATATCATAAAGGAGGAAGTATTTATGGGATTTATTAAAGCATTTACAGGTTCACTTAGTGGAACGTTTGCTGATCAATGGTTGGATTTTTATGGTCCAAAACAAGGTGTATCGGCAACAGCAGGAGTTTTTCCAGCTGTACCATCAGGACAAAATAATGGTCGTGGTGAGAATACAAAAGGAAATGAAAATATAATAACTAATGGTAGTAAACTTATCGTACCAGAAGGAACTGCTCTTATTACATTACAAGATGGGCAAATTACAGGGTTAATTGCTGAACCAGGTGGATTTATTTTTAATTCTCAAGACCCAAATTCTCAATCTATGTTCGCAGGAGATGGTATTTTTGGACAAGTTCTTAAACAAACATGGGAAAAAGTTAAATTTGGTGGTCAACCAGGTTCTCAACAATTAGCGTTTTATATTAATTTAAAAGAAATTCCTAATAATAAATTTGGTACACAATCAGAAATTTATTGGGATGATAGTTTTTTTGGAACACAAGTTGGATGTATTACTAGAGGATCTTATACTTTAAAAATAGTAGATCCATTATTGTTTGTTAAAAATTTTGTACCATCAAAATATTTACAACCTAATGCTCAAGTATTTGATTTTGCTGATATGAATAATGATGCTGGGGAACAATTGTTTTCTGAAGTGGTTGGTTCACTTTCAGCAGCGTTCTCTAATTATACAAATGACCCTAACAAAGGAAATAGAATTTCAAGAATTCAAGGAGACCAAATTGGGTTTGCTCAATCAATGACAGTTGCTGTTGAAGGTAACTATCAATGGAAATCAAGTCGTGGTTTAGAAATATGTAAAACTGCAATTTTAAGTATTGAGTATGATGAAAATACTAAAAAATTATTAAAAGATATTCAAGCTGCTGACGCATTATCTCAAGGTAATAGAGGAAATGCATTTATGCAACAAGCTGCTGCTCGTGGAATGCAAGCTGCTGGTGAAAACGGTGGTGGAACTGGTATGGCATTTATGGGTATGGGTATGAACGCTGCTGGTGGAATGATGAATAATATGCAACAACAACCGATGCAATCATCATATCAACCATCATATAATCAAGCTCAACCTCAACAATATCAACAACCAGTACAACAACCAATGCAACAACCAGTACAACAACCAATGCAACAACCAGAAACACAAACAGTTGCTGTAGCGACACCACAACCACAAACTGATCCAACAACAAAATTATTGGAAATGAAAAAACTTCTTGATGCAGGTGCAATTAGTCAAGCAGAATACGATGCTGTTAAAGCTAAAGTTTTAGGACTGTAATATGCAACCAGACGTTAATTTAACTCAAGAAGAAAAAGAAACGTTTACAATAATCAAAACAGATGAAGGGGAAGAAAACGGGCAAGATAAATGTCCGAAATGCGGAGCTACAGATATATCTGCTAATCCTAAAACTGGGAAGTTAAGATGTAATTTTTGTCGTTGTGAGTTTGAACCGGAAAAAGTAGAATCAACTGATATAAGTGAATTAAGTGGGATTAATTTAGGATCTGGAACTCAAGATATTGCTGCAGATTCTGAATCTATGGTTACCCTAAAGTGTGAGAGCTGTGGAGCGGAAGTTGTAATTGATACAAATGAAGCTATGCAATCTCGTTGTCACTGGTGTAGAAATACGCTTTCACTAAATTCTCAAATACCAAATGGAAGTGTACCAGATATGGTTTTACCATTTTCATTACCTAAAGATGATGCTAGAACAATAATAGAAAAATTTGTAAAAGCTAGAAGCTTTTATGCACATCCTGCTTTTAAAGCTGAATTTACTACAGAAAACATAATGGGAGTATATTTTCCATATATGATTGTTGATGTAAATGCACACAGTACTTTAAAGGGTGAAGGAGAACATCAAACAAGACGTTATTCAGTAAAACGTGGTGATCATTCTACTACTTACTATGATGCTAATGTTTATCATGTTGAAAGAGATTTTGACGTGATGATTGATGATTTAACAATTGAATCTAATTCTGATAAATTAAACAAAACATCAGAAGAAAAGACGACTAACATTATAAATGCTATTATGCCGTTTGACACAGAAAATGCCGTTAAATGGAATGCTAATTATTTAAAAGGTTACTCTTCTGAAAAAAGAGATGTTAATGTAGAAGGTTTATCAGATATTCTATGCGAACAATCAAAAGACGTTGCTAGATTTTCAGCTAATAAGACTCTAAATCATTATGATAGAGGGGTTAAATGGGATTACGAAAATTTAGAAATAAAAGGTCAAAGATGGCATGCTATATATTTACCAGTTTGGTTATATAGTTACCAAGAAGTAAAGGGAACAAAAAAATTACTTCATTATGTTTCAGTAAATGCTAGAACTAAAGAAGTAATGGGAAGTGTACCAATTTACCAATCAAAATTAATAGCTTGTTCAATATTAGTTGAAATATGTGCATTTTTTGCAATGTTCTTTGTTGACTTTGATTATAGTTTCTTATTCTTAATAGCTGGATTTGTATATTATTTTGCAATTTATAACAAATACAGAAATAAAGAAGCAAGACATTTACATGAAACAGAAACAAAAAATACAGTAACAAACATGCAAAATGTAGATAATTATATAAGAGAAAGAAAAAGAATGAGTAATTCAATGATGATTGGAGCTAACAATAAATCTGTAAAAGGTGATAAAGTTGGTTTAAAAGTAATAAAAAAAGATTAATGTAAGAGCCAACGTTTGTTGGCTTTTATTATAAGGAGTGGTCATATGAAAAAGAATTTTGGATTAGAAATTTTATCTAGTTTAATTGTTATTTTAGGGATGCTTTACTTTATTCCTTTTTTAGGTGTTTGTTTAGTTATACTTAGATTTATAATGTATAAGAGAAAAAGAAAGTCAACGTGTTATTTTATTTTAATCTTTGCTTTATTACTTTTAATACCAAATTTATTAAAAATAATTTTTAATATAATTAATTTTAATGATGTCGCTATTCTAAATGATATAATAAATTCTACTTATTACAATAACGAAATAATTAGTTATAGCAAATTATTAATAATTATAAGTGTTTTATTTATTATTATAAATTATATTGGTCAAAGAATAAGTAATAATGTTTCTAACACTATTAAAAGCCATATAAGTGATAGTATAAAAAGGGATGCTCAAATATCTGAAAAAAACGATTTAAAAATAAAAGAAAAACAAGAAAAAGCTAAAGTATCAAAATATGTAAAATGTCCAAATTGTGGAAGTGATAATATAATAACTTCTAAATATCAAAAATGTGAATTTTGTAGAAGTGAGTTAATTAATGATACATACAACGAAAAAGTATGATAAAAATAATTATTTTGATGAAAAAAAGTATTAATGATTAAAAATTAATTGAAAATATCATATACTATTTTACACAATCAACATAACATATTGATTTATTTTAAAATATAATATATAATTAATTTAACTTTAAAACAAAGACGGAGAATATTAGAAATTAAATTTTAGTAAAGAAAGTTCGTGGTTGATGAAAACGAAACTAAAAAAATTTTGAATCTACTCTTGAGTGAAATGTAAACATTTCCGGTGAAAGCCGTTATTTAAATTAAGACTATTATAGGATGGCACCGCATTATATATGCTCCTAGAATTAGTCTTTTTTTGTTTTAATAGAAAAGAGGATATATGATAGACATAAAATTAATAAGAGAAAACAAAGAATTAGTAAAAGAAAATATTAAAAAGAAATTTCAATTAGAAAAACTAGCGTTAGTGGATTCTATTTATGAATTAGATTTAGAATATCGAAAATACAAAGAAGAAGGCGATAAAACAAGAGCTTTAAAAAATGAAAAAAGTGCTTTGATCGGTTCTTTAATGCGTGAAAAAAAGATAGATGAAGCTAATGAAATAAAAAAAGAAATAGCTAGTTATAATGATTTAATTGCTTCTTTAGAAGAAAAAGAATTAAAACTAGAAAAAGACATTAGAGAAAAAATGTTAGTAATTCCTAATATTATAGATGATTCCGTACCAATTGGTAAGAATGATGAAGAAAATAAAGAAATTGAAAAATATGGAGAACCAGTCGTACCAAACTATGAAATTCCATATCACGCTGATATATGTGATGCGTTTATGGGAATTGATAAAGATGCATCTGCAAGAACAAGTGGAAATGGTTTTTATTACTTAATGGGTAATATAGCAAGACTACACTCAGCAATGCTTTCTTATGCAAGAGACTTTATGATTGATAAAGGTTTTGATTATTGCATACCACCATTTATGATTAGAAGTGATGTCGTTACAGGTGTTATGTCTTTTGCAGAAATGGATGCAATGATGTATAAAATAGAAAACGAAGATTTATATTTAATAGGTACATCAGAACACTCAATGATTGGTAAATTTAAAGACCAAATAGTAAAAGAATCAACATTACCAATTGCCCTTACTTCATATTCTCCTTGTTTTAGAAAAGAAGTTGGAGCACATGGTATAGAAGAAAGAGGACTATACAGAGTTCACCAATTTGAAAAACAAGAAATGGTAGTCATCTGTGATCCAAGTGAATCTATGCAATGGTATGAAAAAATGTGGACGTACACAGTTGAATTTTTCAAAAGTTTAGATATACCAGTAAGAACATTAGAATGTTGTTCTGGCGATTTAGCCGATTTAAAAGTAAAATCATGTGATGTTGAAGCTTGGTCTCCAAGACAACAAATATATTTTGAAGTTGGTTCATGTTCAACACTAGGAGATGCCCAAGCAAGAAGATTAGGTATTCGTATAAAAGGTGAAAATAAAACACAATACGCTCATACTTTAAATAATACTGTTTTAGCAACTCCAAGAGGATTAATTGCATTTATTGAAAACAATTATCAAGAAGATGGAAGTATACTAATTCCAAAAGCCCTACAACCTTATATGGGTGGATTAGATAAAATAGAACCTAAAAAATAAATGAAAAAGCAGAAAAATTATTTTCTGTTTTTACTTTGTAATTTAAAAAATGTATATATTTGTCTAAATAACATATATTTGTTATAATTATAGAGGAGATGGTAAATATGTTTAATGACAAAAAAATATTTATATTTGGAATGGCTAGAAGTGGTTATGAAGCCGCTAAAGTATTAGCTACTAAAAATTGTGATATAACTATAAATGATGCAAAAGAACAAAAAAAAGAACATGTCGAAGAATTAGAAAAACTTGGAGTTAAAGTTATAATTGGAAAAGACCCATTAGAGTTATTAGATGATAGCTTTGATTTTGTAATAAAAAATCCAGGAATTAGATTAGATCATCCACTTCTTTTGAAAGCAAAAGAATTAAATATAACAATTACTAATGAAGTTGAAGTTGCGTACCAATACTTAAAAAATGTAAAGATAGTTGCAATAACAGGATCGAATGGTAAAACAACAACAACAACATTGACATATAATATGTTAAAAAATGCAGGATTGAATGTGCATTTAGGTGGAAATATTGGTCTTCCTGTATGCGCATTAGTAAAAGAAGCAGAAGAAAACGATATATTGGTATTAGAAATTTCTGGACACCAATTACATGATGTTATTGATTTTAAAACAGATATTTCAATTATGACTAATTTAAGTGAAGTTCATATTGATCATTTTAAAACTTATGAATTTTATAAAGAAAACAAAACAAAAGTATTTAAAGACCATAATGAAAATTCAATTGCAATCATTAATAAAGAAAATGAAGATGTATTAAAACAAACAAAAGATATAAAATCTAAAAAAATATATTTTTCTTCTAAAAATGAAGCGGATATATATTTAAAAGATGGATATATTTATTATAATGAAAACGTTGTAAAATTAGATGATATTTTATTAAAAGGAAATCATAATTATGAAAACATTATGTGTGCTATTGCCGTAGCTAAAGAATTTGGAGTAGAAAATGATGTAATTATTGAATACTTAAAAAACTTTGGTGGTGTTGCGCATCGTCTAGAATATGTAAACACTGTAAATGGAGTTAAATATTATAATGATTCTAAAGCAACAAATGTATTAAGTACTAAAATTGCCTTAAGAGCGTTTAATGACCCAACTATATTAATTTTAGGTGGTCTTGATCGTGGTCATTTCTTTGATGATCTAAGTGAAGATTTAGCAAACACAAAATATATTTTAGGATACGGAGAAACTAAACAAAAAGTAATGGATTTTGCTAATAAAAATAATATAGAATGTCAAATAACAAATAATTTAATTGAAACAATAAATATAGCATATGAAAAAGCAGAAAAAGGTGATGTTGTTTTATTATCGCCATCATGTGCATCTTGGGATCAATATGATAAATTTGAAGATCGTGGAGATGAATTTAAAAATACAGTAAATTCATTAGAAAAGAAATAAAATTTCTTTTTTTTATAAGGAGGAAAAAATGCCAGAATTACCAGAAGTAGAAACAGTAAGAAACACATTAAAAAAACATGTTTTAAACAATATAATAAAAGAATGTATTATTACTTATGACAAAATAATAGAAAATATAGAAACTGACGAATTTGCAGAAAAAGTAGTAAATCAAAAAATAAACGATATAAAAAGATTAGGTAAATGGTTATTATTTGAATTAGATGATTATTATTTATTAAGTCATCTTCGTATGGAAGGTAAATATTTTATAAGAGAAAATGATTATGATGATTTAAATCATGTACATGTTGTTTTTGTTTTAGATAATAAAAAATTACTATATCAAGATACCCGTAAATTCGGAAAAATGCATTTAATAAAAAAAGAAGACCTTTTTAAAGAAAAACCAATAAAAGACTTAGGATACGAACCTTGGGATAGTGAATTAACTTCTAAATATTTAAAAGAAAAATATAAGAAAAAAAATATTCCTATAAAAACGGTTTTATTAGATCAAAGTATAATAACGGGAATTGGTAATATATATGCTGATGAAATATTATTCTTATGTCAAATAAGTCCGTTAAGAAAAGCAAGCGAATTAACAAAAAAAGATTTAAATAATATAATTTCATTTACAAGAAAAGTATTAGAAAAAGCAATAAAAGAAGGTGGAACTACAATAAGAACTTATTCAAGTGATGGAGTTCATGGAAGATTCCAACAAAGTTTATATGTTCATAATAAATTAGGAAGAAAATGTTTACTTTGCTCATCTCCTATAGAAAAAACAAGAGTAGGTGGAAGAGGAACTTATTATTGTCCAAAATGTCAAAAAAGATAATTATTTTACAATTACTTTAGTTGTTTCTAAAGGTGTAAAATTCTTATCTTTTTTTAATAAATTATAAATATCAGAAACTCTTCTTTCTAAAGATAAATATTTATCATTTTGTTTAGTATATTTAACAATTAATTCAACAGTTAAATCTTTTTTTATGCTATTTAAATAATTTTTCCCAGTTTCATTAAATCCTAACACTCTAATATAATCATAACTATTATATAGTTTTGCCTCTTCTTTAGTGTAGTTTACTAATATCATTAATAAACTTCTTTTTACTCTATTATAAGTGTATTGTTTAGTTTTAACAGCTAAAATCAATTCTTCTAAAGTACAACATTTTGAAATGTATTTTTTAATTCTATAACTTAGGGTTTTATCAATATTATGGAACTTTAATAAATCATTATTTATAATTTGATATTTTAAATATAAAAAATAGTCATCTATAAAAAGATTGTTAATACAATTTATTACTTCAAAAGGCACTAAATTAGATATATCTTCTTTGTTAATTAATTTATTTCTAATACTTGTCGCGCTTGCAATATCATTATCTTCAACTAAAGAATGAAAGTCATTCGTACGTTTGATGCAAAAAGGTGTGATATTAGTTTTTTGTAAAATAGATTCTCTAATATAACTTACACCTAATATATCATTTGGACTTTCTATTTTTATATCACAGATGTCTTTTAAAGCAAGAGAAGATGAAATAGGAAAACTTATTCCATCTTTAATATATTTATTTACTAAGTCATCATATTCTTTACTTAATTGTGTATTCGCACATTTGATTAATGATTTAATATCATTAGATTCACTTCCAAAAACTATTTTATCAACATTTAAATGTTTTAAAATTCTAATAGAATATTTACTAAAAGTATCTGCACTTTGAGTAGCGAAACAAAAAGGAAGTTCAATAACTAAATCAACGCCATAAGTAAGCGCTAGGGAAGTTTTATCCCACTTGTTAATTAAGCTAATATCTCCTCTTTGAGTAAAATTACCACTCATTACTAATACGATAGGTTCATTAAACTGTTTTTTTACTTCATTTAAATGATGTAAATGTCCATTATGAAATGGATTATATTCACATATTATACCAACTGCCATAGTTATCACC
>JAWXUI010000011.1:0-35104 GCA_044432805.1 Mycoplasmatota bacterium
CACCAGTGCAACCACAACAAGTAAATCCAGTAAACACATTTGGTTTTACAAATAATGTAGTAACACAAGATAATACAGTAATTACGCCTGTGCAACAACCAGTAAATCCAGTAAACACATTTGGAGTTACAAATAATGGAACACAAAGTAGTACAGTAAGTACGCCAGTGCAACCACAACCAGTAAATACATATCAAAATAAAAATAATTATCAAAGCAATAAAAAAACAAATAATAAAAAACCGATGTTATTATTAGTTATAATATTAATTGCAGTTGGAATATTTTATTATTTTCCTAGTCTAAGTGGTGATAATAGCAGAACTATTATGATTTATATGACTGGTTCAGATTTAGAAAGTAAATCAAGTTTAGCGACTGTTGATTTAGATAGTATTGACTATGATTTAATGGATAGCGAAAATATCAATGTTGTCGTTATAATTGGTGGATCTGAAAGTTGGCATAATGATTATACAAGCACTGATCAAACATCAATTTATGAACTTACTAATGACGGATTCGTTGAAGTAAAAACACAAGAATTGCAAAACATGGGTGATGATGAAGTATTAAGTGATTTCTTAACTTATACATATGATGCATATAAAGCAGATGAATATTCACTTATATTTTGGAATCACGGAGCAGCTATATTAGGAAGTCAATCTGATGAAATATACGATGATTTCTTAGATTTAACAGAAATGGAACAAGCTTTAGCGAACTCACCATTTAATAGTAATAATAAATTAGAAAATATAATATTTAGAACTTGTTTAAATGGAACTATTGAAGTAGCGTCAGTATTTAATGACTATGCTCAATATTTAGTCGCATCAGAAGAAATAACATATGGTACATCTTATACAAGCGTATTAGACTTTATAAATGAAATCCAAACATCTGACACAGCAGAAGATGTTGGTATCAAATATATAAATTCATATAAAGAACAAATAGAATTTATAGAAGATTCTTATAATACAGAAATCGTTTCTACTTACTCAATAATTGATTTAAGCAAAGTAGAAGAAACAATAGACGCATTTGGTGAATTTGTAAATGATATAGACATTGAATCAAATTATTATCAAATAGCAAAAGTTAGAAGTTCTCTATTTCAATTTGCATATACAACAGGTGGAGATTCATCTTATGACATGGTAGATATGTACACACTAGTGGAAGAATTATCTTCACTATCTAATGACAAAGCAACAAAAGTATTAAATCTATTAGATGAAATGATTGTCTACAACTGGAATGAAAATGTGGATGCAACAGGAGTTAGTATATATTTTCCATATAATGCAAGTACTTATATAAAGACATATTTACTATCAATTTATAGTGACTTTACAGCTTTAGATGATTATTATTCATTCATAACAGAATTTAACACAATAAAAACAAACAGTTTTTATCAATATGACTTTTCAAATAATGTATCTGATACTGTAGAAGCTGATGAAAACTATGACTTTAACTTAACTCTTACAGAAGAACAAGTAGAGTATTATGCATCATCTGAATTCTTTGTATTTAGAGATAACGGGGATGGAACATATTTACCAGTATACTTAGGTCAACAAGTAACATTAGAAGATAACATACTTTCAAGTAATATCAACGATAGACAATTGAAAATAGTATCAACTGATGGAACACAAAATATATTAACACTATTTGAAAATTATGAAACAACTACTAATTTAAATTATAATGTATATATATCTTTGTTTAATTATGACACAACACCAATGTTAGCGACATCTGCATCAGCAACAATCGCGTATAATAAAGAAACAAGTGAAATTAATTTAGGAAGCATCATAGAATCCAATAGTGATGAGTATGCAGCAAGTAATATTTTATTAGACATAAATGATTATACAAGCATTATATTTGCAAGTAGCTCATATGAAATAATAGATGAAAATGGAGAATTAAGAAAAGACTGGTATGATTATAGCAATGGAACAATTGAAGGAGTATCTGTCGCACCAAATGAATTTTCATTTGAATTAGAAACATTTGATGATGAATATGATTACTATTGCACATTTAGAATATATGACGTTTATGGAAATCATGAATATTCTAATTTAATTAAATTAGAAAAATAAAAGGGATATGCAAAAGTATATCTTTTTTGCTATTAAAAAATGCTATAATAAAAAAGAAAGAAGGTATTTAATTGATAGAATTATATATTCCCAAAACAAAAGACATGTGGTATAAGAAAAAAATCCAAGAAGATCCATTAACAATGTCTTATAATTCAGGATGGGACGTATCATATGACGGATATAATTATAATGATGGTACAATTAATTTACCATTAGAAAGTTATATAAAAAATTATGAAAATAACAATAACTTTTTTGCATATATTATAGACACAGAAAAAAATCAATTCATAGGATATTGTAACTATTTTATTAATGAAAAAACAAATATTGGAATATTGATAGAAGCTCAACATCGTAATAAAGGATACTCTAAAAAAGCATTGATGTTATTAATAAAGCAAGCTAAAAAAGACGGAATAAAAGAAATATATGACACTTTTGAAAATAATAGGGAAAAAACAAATATTTTTTATGACTTAGGATTTTTTAAAAACAAAGAAATAAATGCAACTAGGTTTAAAAAAGAAATAACATTAATCGAAGTAAAAAAAATAATAAATGAATAGTAATTTTAAAATAAAAATGCTATAATACATTTATAAAAACGAGGAACAAGAGGAGTAATAAATAACTGTTTTAAAGAAAGTTTGTGGAAGATGTGAACAAACAATAAGTATTTATGAAGGTAGCTTGGGAGTTTTGGTATTGAAATACTAGTAAGTATCAACGTTACTCGCGTTAAGAGATTAGAGATTTACTTAGGTAAAATAAAGGTGGTACCGCGACAACAATTCGCCCTTTTTAGGAGAGTTGTTTTTTTATTGGAGGCAAAAAATATGAAATATATAAAAGGTGATTATGTACGAGTCTAATATAATGTTTTTTTTAAGAAAGGAAGATTATAATGTTAGATAAAAAATATAACGCAAAAGAAAAAGAAGAAAAATGGTTAAAATATTGGAATGATTTTAACATATATAAATTTATTGAAAACGAAAAAAAAGTTTATTCAATTGACACACCGCCACCAACAGTAAATGGTAAGATACATATTGGGCATATTTTTTCATATTCTCAAGCTGAAATGATTGCTCGATATAAAAGATTAAGTGGATATAATGTATTTTATCCTTTTGGATTTGATGACAATGGATTACCAAGTGAAAGATTAGTTGAAAAAGAGCAAGGAAAAAAGGCTAGTGAAATTGGTAGAGAAAAATTTAGAAATTTATGTTTAGAAACTACAAATAAATATGAAGAAGAATTTAAAATATTATTTAGTAGATTAGGAATGAGTACTGATTGGAGTTTAGTTTATAAAACAGTAAGTCCTTCAACTATTAAAATAAGTCAAAAATCTTTTATTGATTTAGTTAATAATAAAAATTGTTATCACAAAGAAAGTCCTGCTTTATGGTGTAATGAATGTCTTACATCTATAGCGCAAGCTGAATTAGAATCAAAAACAGTTAAAACAACTTTTAATTATTTGAGATTTAGTACTGATGATAATATTGATTTTGTTGTAGCGACAACTAGACCTGAATTATTACCAGCAATAGTATGTGTATTTATAAATCCTCATAATGAAAAAACAAATCATTTAAAAAATAAAATGGCAAAAATACCATTGTTAAATATAAGTGTTCCCATATTAGAGGATGAAAAAGTTGATATAAATAAAGGAAGTGGAGTAGTAATGTGCTGTACTTTTGGAGATCAAACAGATATTGAATGGTGGAAAAAATATAAATTGCCATTAAAACATATATTTACAGAAAATGGATATATAAAAGATGAAGTAAAAAATTATGGTGGCTTAACAATAAAAGAAGCAAGGAAACAAATTTTAAAAGATTTAGAAGAAAATAATTTTTTAGAAAAACAAGAATTTTTAGAGCATACTGTACAAACACATGAAAGATGTGGAAAAGAAGTTGAATATGCCATAATGAAACAATGGTTTATTGACACAACATCTAAAAAAGAAGAATTCATTAAAATAGGTAAAGAAATAAATTGGTATCCAAGTCATATGGCTAATCGTTATTTTGAATGGGTTAATAATATAGCTTGGGATTGGTGTATTTCTAGACAAAGATATTTTGGTGTACCTTTTCCATTGTGGTATTGTAAAGATTGTGGAGAAGTTATTTTAGCGGACGAAGAAAGTCTACCAGTTAATCCACTAGTAGATAAATCAAATAAATTATGCCCAAATTGTAATTGTTCTTTATTTTTACCTGAAACAGATGTAATGGACACATGGGCAACATCATCTTTAACACCATTAATAAATATGAAATATAAAGAAAAGAACAATTATGAAGATATGTTAAAACCTATGTCATTACGTGTTAATGCTTCTGAAATTATTAGAACATGGGATTTTTATTCAATTGTAAAAAGTTATTATCATTTTTCTAATAAACCTTGGGAAAATGTAATGGTTTCAGGATTTGCTATGGCAAATAAAACTGAAAAAATTAGTAAATCTAAAAACAATAGTAAACACGAACCATTAGATATAATAAATAATTATTCAGCTGATGTTGTAAGATATTGGGCAGCGTCGGGAAGACTTGGAACAGATATTACTTTTAATGAAGAAACTTTATTAAGAGGTAAGAAGTTAATTAATAAAATATGGAATTTGTCTAAGTTTATTGAAATGCATTTACAAGATTATAAAGAATGTGAAGTTGAATATGAATATTTAGATTCATGGATACTTTTAAAATATAATAATATGGATAAAGAGTTTAAAAAACTTTTAGATGAATATGAAATAGGTTTAGGCCTTAATATTTTAGAGAAGTTCTTTTGGAATTTCTGTGATGATTATATAGAGATAGTTAAACATCGTTTATATAGACCAGAGGAGTTTGGCGAAGAACAAAGACGTTCAGGTCAAAAAACAGTTAGAACAATTTTATATAAGTTGTTACAAAATTTTAGTATTTATTTTCCGTTTATTACAGAAGAAATATTTCAAGAAATATTTGCAAATGAAAAATCAATTCATATTAGTGAATTTAAAGATTTAAATGTAAAACAAGATGAAATGTTGTTAAAAAATGGTAATGTTCTTATGAATTTAGTAAGTGAAATAAGAGGTATAAAAACTATTAATAATGTATCTTTAAAAACAGTTGTTAAGACTATAAATATTGATATGGAAGATAGCTTAATTAATTCATTTAATAGTGCTAAAAAAGATTTATTGGCGTCTTTATTTATTGAAGAGATTAATTTTTCTAAATTAGATAATGATTATAAAATAATTAGTTATTTATTAGATAAGTAAAAAAACCGTTTTAAACGGTCTTTTTTAGTTTTCTTTAATAAATTGTTTTGTTTCTTCTTTTATACAGTATATATTAACAATATCAGATAATTTTGTATAAATTTCGTTTAATTTATTTGCGTCTTCTTCACTTAAATTATTTAATGTTTCTAAAAATAATGGTGAGTCTTTTTGATCAGCAACATGTTGTATTGCTAAAACAGCATTTTCAAAATTTAATGTATCTATTTCTCTAGTTACTTGAATGTATAAACCAAATAATGAAAAAGTTATAAATATGTTTTTACTAGTTTCTTGTGTTTTAATAATTGCATTTAGTTCTTCATCTGTTTTACTACCGTTACAGTTTGTTAAATTTTGTAATGTTTGTAAATCAATAAATTCTTTAAATAATTCTAAAATGTCATCCCATTTTTTTATTAATTCAGGGGCTTGTTCTTGGTCATTTAAAGTTGTTCTTTTTTTATTATAAACAAATAATTCATCATCATCTTTTATAACTTGATCAAAATCTCCATCATTAATAAATTGATTATTTATATTCATTAAAAGTGGAGAATAAAAATAATGCCTTACTGATTTTAGTTTTGTTGTTGTTTCAATTAGAAAGTCATAATATTTATTAAATGTAGAAGATTCTATTTGTAATAAATGTTTTCCAGTCGATAATGAATTTTTTACATTTCCTTTTTTTAATTCTTTTTCAATTTGTTGTGTTGCTCCATATGTTTCAAATTGAACTAAATAATTTTGACTTTTTTCATTGTAAAAACTACAAAAAAGTATGTCATTTTCATCATTAGATAATTCGTCTGGATTCATACAAGATAGGTGTAATAAATAGGGGCTAGTTACATATGATAATCTAGTTAAAACTTGATGTCTCCATAAAACTTTAAAATTTATTTTCTTGCTAGTAGCTTCTTTTATAATGTCTTCTGTGATAATGTTGTTATTTTGAATAATTAAATCAGATAGAATAGAACCTCTTAAACTGTCTTTAAAAGATATTTTTACTTGTATCCAATTTGGTTCAAAATCTCTATAATCTAGGTGGCATGAAAATTGTTCACTATCTAAATTATTGAATACATCACAAATTCTTTGTCCAGCTTCTTTGCTATTAACAAAGCACGCTAAATCATAACCGATAGGTCTTGGATAACAAAAGTCGCCTATATTATTTTCTGGACGTATGTCGTTACATTTAGTAGATAGCTTGTCTATATCTAGTACTACAAATTTTTCATGACATTCATTGCATGTTGTAGTTACTAAGTGTTCGCTTATTGTGTAAGCAAAATCACAAGATTCACATCCACAATTAGGACATCCATCTTTTTTATATTGTTCTATTAAATTTATTGATTGTTTTAATGCGTTTTTAAAATTATCACAGTCTATTTCTTTTGAATTTATTTCTTTCATTTTTTATACCTCCAACATAGTGATTATATTATACTATTAAAATAAAAAAAAACAACCTTTGTTGTTTAATTACAGTTTTTTAAATTTTAATTTTAATTTATTTTGTAAAGATTCTTTTGGTAATTTAAAATATAGTGCTTTATATTTATAGGAATAGGCTTCTTGATAAGAACGATTTTTATATATTGCTAAACTTAATGCTAAATCTATAGTTTCTTTATCTTCGTCTGCTTCTAGATATGCGCTTCCTAAATTATTTATTTCGTCACCAATATTTTGTGCCATTTTTTCCATATCAACTTCATTAGCGTTTAATATTTCGCTATAATCTGCAATGAATTGTAATGTTTTTATAAAATCAATATCCATTGGATCATTAAATTCAACAAAATAATATTGATCTTTTGAACAATGTTTTAACAAATTAGCAACAATTCTTTGTCTTATTTCAAATGGTACTTTTTTACCATCATCGGTTAAAAAAAATACAGGTAGTTGATTTATATCACAAACTTGAATAAATGCTTTGTTTTCTTTTATAATTTTCATGATAGTTCCTCCATAAAAAAATATTATACTATTAAAATAAAAAAAAACAACCCTTGTTGTTTAATTACAGTTTAATATAGTTTTTATGTCATTAAAAGATAATATGTAATTATACATTTGTTCATTTATATTTTCACCTTTATATCTATCTACTGCTTCTTCTTTTACAATATTTCCATTAAAATTTATTTCTTTTAAATTAGCTATGCTTTTTTTAAGTTCGTTTATTGTTTCACAGTTTTCATAAATAATATGGTGATCTTCTTTTAATACTATATTGTGAATATGAACGTTGTTTATTTTATTTATTTGTAAGTCAGATAGTTTTGTTAGTGTTTTATTATCGTATAAGTCATGACCTATATCGTAAGTAAAGTATAATTGATTAAAGTTTTTTAAAATATTATCAATTAAGTTTAAGTTTATTCTTTTTACAAAGTGGTGAAAGTTTAAATTTTCTAAAGATATGGTTATATTTAAATTGTTTTTATTTATATATTCTAAAATATTTTTCATGTATTCATTTGTAAGTATTAATGATTTTTCTAGATTTTCATTTTCAATACTATGAAATACAATATTAATTGGTTTTCCATAAATATCAGATAATAAGTTTACATCGTTTAAGTATACTTTTAATGAATTTTCATCGCTTAACTGGGGACAGTGGGCTTGAAATATAATATTGTGTTTTATTGTGTATTTCAAAATATCATACATATCACTGTAGTGGGTACTTGCTATTTCAATTCCATCAATATTATTTTTTGTTTGTTCTAATATTTTTATAATCGTGCTTATATTTATTTTTGCTAATAGTCTTTGTGATATGGACATTAAAAGATTCATAGTTTCCTCCTAGTTTTCTTTATAAAAATCTTCTCTTGTGATTTCTATTAAAAATTCGTCATGGTATGTTCCGTTATAATAATAAGCGTTTCTATATTTGCCGGCAATTTTGTATCCTGCTTTTATTGCTGATTTTAAAGATGCTTGATTAAAAGAGTAAATTCCACTGAAAACTGATTGTGCATTTAATACATCAAAGGCATATTTAGTGATTAGTTTTAATGCTTCAGTTCCATATCCTTTATTTCTTTCGTTTATTTCACCAATTAATCCACCAACATGATATCTATTAGCGACATTGTTTCTTATTTCTAAGCTATAGTTACCTAGCAGGGCATTATCGTTTATTCTAATAATAGAGTAGGTATGACTACCACTTTTGCACATTGCATCAAGCCAAGTTCTTTCTCCATCTTCTGTTATAGTTTTAGCAAAGTTACCAACTCCACTTGCAAGTGTTTCGTCGTTTACCCATTTTGTGAATATTTTATAATCTTCATTACACATAGGTGATAAATAGATGTTTTTTCCAACATATTTTTTATAGTACATAATTTACCTCTTTTCTATTGTTTAATTATATCATAAAATTTATTGTTTTAAAAAATAGACTTGTTTTGTATAATTTGTTAAAATAAATATGGATGTGGTATTGTGGTTAATAAAAAATTAAAAGAATATATTGATGGTTGTAAATTAATAAAATATAATGATTGTTTTTATATAAGAATGTCTGATGATATATTAGAAAAATATAAATCAGGAATATATGATAGAGAGCTTGATAATTTTAATCGGGCTATATTAGATATTGAAAAATTAGGGACTGTTTATCCAAATAATGAAAGACCTATATTTTATTTATATATGGTTCCATTTGATAATTATAAAGAGTTGCTTGATTTTCCAGCTTGTTTTGATTTAGGAAAAGGTGGAGGAAAACCGGTAGATAGTTTTGAGTCAAATGGTTTTGATTATGCTTTAGGTTATAGTGAAAATTTATTTGTAAATAGGAAACAAACTATATCAAAGTATGCAAATACATTACATGAGGTTGCGCATTTAGTGAATTCTAAGTTTTGTAATAAAAATAGGTTTATTCATGAAGGTTTTGCTGATGCTGTCGCATTTTATTCTTTTGATATGGAAAGTAAGTTTGAACAACATTTTGATATGATTAAAAATTTAACTGAAGATGATATTTATTCAGTTAAAGATTTGTTAAGAGCAGAGGATAGTGATGAGTTTGATTCTATATCTATAATGCCAGCTATTAATTGTTCTTTTGTTAAGGGATATGTTTCTTCTTATTTATTTACAAGAGTTATTTTAGAACAGATAGAGTTAAAATATGGTGTTTCTAGGTATGAGGCTACCAATATATATTTAAATATGTTAAATAATGAGTTGCATAGTGAGGGTTTAGTTGAGTATTTATCAAATAAATTAGATTTGTCATTTGATATTTTATATGAGGATAAAGATTATCAATTTCAAGTTATTAATGGATTAAAAAAAGATAAAACAGATAGGAGATAGATATGGAATATTATATCCATTCAATAGGACGTGTCGATGATATAAAAACATACCAAAAAATAGAGTCGATTATTAAATTAAATATGATAGCTAGTAGAAAAGTATTGTTTGATTTGGGTTATGGTGAAGTTCAAAAAACAGATTTTGGAAGAAAAATTCCCAAGGGAAAAGAATATATGTATTATAAGGATGATATACATTATAATAAGATATCCTTACATGATTCATCGCATCATTTGATAAAGAAGTTGATTTTAAAAGATGAAACAATTGTTGGATGTTTTGATTCAAGTAGAGTTGCTTTTTTGATTTCTAATCAGGTACAAACTTTATCTTTAAGGCAAACAAAGGGGATAGATATTGGTGAAGAACAAGTAGAAGGGACACTTGATTTTAGTTATGTTTTAGGAGTGATAATTCCATCTTTAAAATATTTGCCTTTAGAAAAAAGAGATATAATAATGGATTTAATTAGTGAAATTTATAAAAGAAATAATTTGCCAGTTACTTTTTATTCATATGATGGAACAGTAATTAGAAGAGAAGCGTTGGTGGCAGAAAATAAAACAGATAGGAGAAAAGTATGAAAGTAATAGAAAAGTTAGTAAGTGAATATGATTTAGGAACTTTGTTAGATAGTCCAGTTAAAGTGACTGGTGGATTAACGCATACGACGTATAAATTTTTGACAAATAAGGATACGTTTATTGTTAAGTTATTAAATCCTAATATTATGAAAAGAGAAACGGCTTTGCCTAATTTTAATAAGGCAGATGAGTTAGAGAAGAGATTGAAAGTAGAAAATATTAATATTTTACCAGCGCTTACATTTGGTGATAAGTCTTTATTGAATATTGATGGTCAGTATTTATATGTTTTTAAATATTATAATGGTAAGTCTTTATTGAGTGAAGAAATAAGAGAAGATCATTGTAAGATTGTTGCAAGAGAGTTAGCGAAAATACATAATATAGAAAAAAGAGATGAAGTTTATTTAAGAGATGAGATAAATATAGATTGGAATTATTATTTAGAGTTAGCTAAAGAAAAAAATAAGAAAATTTATGATTTGCTTGTTGATAAAATAGATGTTTTAAATAAATCTATGATTAATGGTAATAGAAGTTTAGCAAATATTCCTTGTGTTGTTACTATTTGTCATAATGATATGGATAGTAAAAATATTTTATGGAATGAGATGGATTTTAAAATTATTGATTTAGAGTGTTTAGGGTATTCAAATCCTTATATTGAATTTTTCCAATTAGCGCTTTGTTGGTCTGGGTATGAGAGATGTAATATTAATTTTAGTTTATTAAAAACATTTATTGATGAATATTTTAATAATGTTTTGGTTGATGAGATTGATTGGTCTGTTATATATTTTGCGAATTTTGGTAGATTAGAGTGGTTAGAGTTTAATTTGAAGCGTAGTTTTTTAATTGATTGTGATTCAGTTGAAGAACAAGAGATTGGCTTTAAAGAAGTAGAAGAAACTTTAGAACATGTTGTTTATTATGATTCAATAAAGGATGAGTTATTAAAATATTTTGAAAAGAAAAACATCAATTAATTGATGTCTTTTTTTATTTTTTTGGAATCCAATTTATTTTAGATAGATCATAAGAATATTGTTTAAATGTTTTGTTTCTATCTATTAGTTGATCAAATAATTTATATTTTAATGTTTCGATATCAGTAGATGGGTCATGATATTCTTGGTTGACTGTATCATATAGCGGACTTACTATTTTTCCAAATTCATCAATTAAACAAATAATTTCTTCTGTATCGGTTATACTTGTAATTGCAGTGAATGTGTTGTTTTCAAAGTGTTCTAAGAAGTCAAAACTTTTACTGATTTGTTTTTTTTCTAAAAAGTCATATAAATAATATTGTGTTTCTTCACCGTCTATATATGTGCATATAAAAGTAGAGTCATTTATAAATCTTATTTTATCAAAATGTTTAAATGCAGATGTGTGGTCGTCTCCAAAAGTAACTATATATGCACTTCTGAAATTACCAACTACTAGGCATTCACGTTCATTTATTGTCCTTAAAGCTTCGTTTGAGTATGCTGCGTATTCTTTTGTGTGTGTGTTAATTAATATTTTTGTTGGATAACTAACTTCAGTGTCTTTTGATTTAAATAGTTTTAAATGAATTGGGTTTTCTATTATTCCTAGTTTATAATTAGGTGTAATAACTGTTGTTTGTGGTTTTATTGAAAATAGGTTGTTTTTATATTTTATTAGCATATAAATTATCCTTTCTTATTTAAAAATAACTTTTAAAAATTGTTTTTTTCCTTTTTGTATGATTAATGAATTTTCGTTTAAGTCTTTTTTTGTTATTAATAAGTTTACGTCGTTTATTTTGTTTTTGTTTATACTTATTCCACCTTGTACTATTAGTCTTCTTATTTCTGATTTTGAGTTTATTAAGTTTGTTTTTATTATTAAGTCAGTTATGTTTATATCAAGTGTGTCTATAGATAGTTCAATTGATGGCATATTTTCAGAAGTTCCTTTTTTTGAGAATAATTCTTCGGCTGTTTTTTGTGCTTTTATGGCTTCTTGTTCACCATGAACTAGTTTAGTTACTTCAAACGCTAATAGTTTTTTTGCTGTTCTTATATCGTTTTTACATAAGTCTTTTATTGTATCTATATCCATTCTTGAAAAGAATGATAGGCTTCTTTCAACATCTTCATCAAATGAGTTCATCCATGTTTGAAAAAAGTCAAATACGGTTGTTTTTTCTCTTGATACCCATAGTGTTCCAGATGCTGTTTTTCCCATTTTTTCTCCGTCTGCTTTTATTAGTAGGGGACATGTTAGTCCAAATAGTGGGTCAACTTTTTTTCCGTTGTTAAATCCTATTTTTCTAGATAAATCAGCTCCGGCTATTATATTGGCCCATTGATCAGATCCTCCAATTTGTAATGTGCATCCAAATTCGTTGTTTAAGTGAACGAAGTCAAAGGCTTGCATTAACATGTATCCCATTTCTAAGAATGTTAGTCCGCCTTGGTCTAGTCTTTTTTTATAACAATCGGCTTTTAGCATGTTATTAACGTTAAAGTGTACGCCTATGTCTCTCATGAAGTTGATGTAAGTTTTTTCGTTAATCCAATCACTGTTGTCTACTATGATTGCTGGGTTGTCGCCTTCTGTGTTTACAAATCTTTTTACTAGTTCTTTTACTTCTTTTTTGTTTTTTTCAACTTCTTCGAATGTAAGCATTTTTCTCATGTCAGTTTTTCCTGTTGGGTCTCCTACAAGCGCTGTTGCTCCTCCAATTAAGATTATTCCTTTGTGTCCAAAGTCTTGTAGCCATTTAAACATTGTAAGTGCGAAGAAGTGACCGATGTGCAAGCTGTCTGCTGTTGGGTCTATTCCTAGGTAAAATGTTATTGGTTTTCCGTTGATTAGCTCGATTATTTCTTTTTCGTGTGTTAGTTGATGGATGTATCCTCTTTGTTTTAATACATCAAATAAGTTTTCTTTCATTGTTATTCCTCCTGTTTATATAGTTAATTAAAAGTTTGTTTTTTAAATAATAATAATCATCCATATAAACCACCTCCTTGTATAAAAAAAGAGCAAGACTTCCTATAAAAGGACGAATTGCTCGTGGTACCACCTTAGTTTATAATATATTTATATTACCTTAGAGTTTATAACGGAACGACCCGATTTAAAATTATCATTTGTAATTCGTTATTTTCTTTTTGTTTATTTCCACCAAACATAAACTCTCTTTTAAAATATTTAAAAATAACTACTTCTTAATGAATCGCTTTTTAATTAACTTGTTTATAATTGTATATCATTTTTTAAAAATTTTCAAGTTTTTAAATATTATGGTATTAATACTTTTTTCTTTTCTTGTTGTTTATTAGATTCTTGTGTTGTTGTTAGTTCACCATATATATATCTTTTTTGAACTATTGCATATACTTCTATTAGTTGAGGTAGTCTATTTTCATTAATGTAGTTAATTACTGCTCTTGCGTCTTGTAAATCGAATTTTTTTCCTTCAATAGGGGAGTTGTCGTTTGTATTTGATGAAGGACCTTGTTTAGTGTTTGTTACAAGTGTTTGTCCTAAATATAATCTAATAAATTCTTCTTCTGATATGTATTTGTAATTATATATTTTGTGTTTTTCCATGTAAGATAAAATTATTTCACTTTCGTTTGGGATAGTGGCTTCGGTAAAACTTTTGATTCGTGTATAAAAATTATCTGAACTATAAATAGCTGGATTTTTGATTTTATATTCGTCAAATTCTTTTTTTATTCCTTGACTATATTTAAAAGGGACTAATCTCCAAAATTCTAATAGGTCAAATTTTTTCCCGCTAAATAAATAACCTGTTTTAATTCCGTGTGCGATGTTTTTAAAAGTATATATATTAGCAGAATATCTTTGCTTTTTATCTTTTTCTTTTTTTTCTTTATATTGTTCTAATAAGTTAAGATCTAGTTCTTCAAGTGTTTTTAAACAATATTCAAATATGTTTTCATCAATTCCCATTTCATCAAAAAATCTTCTTTTACTATAACTGAAACCAGAATTGATATATGTTGTAATAATAAATTTAGCGAATTTATAGTTGTTTAAGTAATTGTCAAATTTTATTGCATAGCTAATATCGGCAAGGATTCCTCTTTGTTCATAGTCTAGAAGTGTTTTATAAATTTCTGTAATTTGGTCAATATATTTATTAACTTTTGGATCGTCTTTACCAAATTTTACTATTAAACTATGAGCACTTCTAAATTTGTCTGGAGTTGGGTATGTTTTAAATACTTGATATGCTTTTTCGTGTTCATTGCAATCAGAGTTCATTTTTTCTATAATTTCTGAAAGTATATTTATTTTTGCGTTTAGTTCTTCTTGTGTGCATCTGTATGAGCTTCCTTTTACTTTTTCCATTTGTTTTCTCCCGTCTTAAAATTTGTATTAATATAACATAATAGGTATTTTAAATCAATTGGTTTTTTATAAAAAAACGTTGTTTAAGTGTTATAATTATTTTATAAAGAGGTGATAGTATGAATTGTGTAAAACATAGTTTTTTATCGATAGATGATGTTGCTGATATAATATCTTCTTTTGTGTTTGATGAAAGTGGTATTTTACCGATGAGTGAGTGTACTTATAATATGTTTCCTATTTTAAAAGGAAATATTAAATTTGGTGAAGAAAATTTAGTTGATAAAATAAAGGTTTTAATTAAAGAGCAATATGATTTATTTGTTTTAGAAAATAAAGATTTAGTTGGTGAATATGATTTGTTAATTAGTAAATATTCAGGTAAGTATTTTGATTTGCTAAATGAATATTTTAAAATAGATAAAGATTATAGTGTTAATGCTGGAGTTGGTCTTTTACCTATTTTTCCAAGGAATATTAAAGAAGAGAGTTATTGTATTACTAAGATGTCAGATGAAGATGTTGTTTCTGTTTTTATGCATGAAGCTTGTCATTTTGCTTTTTTTGAAAAGTGTCGGGTTTTGTTTGAAAATTTAATTGATGAAGATTTAAATAATCCTAGTTTACTTTGGTATTTGAGTGAGATAGTTATAGATCCTATTTTAAATAGGGATGAGTTTCAATTGTGTTTTAAATATAATTTTAGGGCTTATGATAATTTCTATAGTGTTGTTATAAATGGTCAAAATTTAGTTGAGGTTATTAAAGATATATTTGATAATAATTCTATTGATGATTCTATTAAAATTACTTATGATTATTTACTTGATAATGAAAAAGAGTTTAGGTTATTGTGTGGAGATGAAGAATCTGTTCAAAATAAAAGATTTATTTTAAATGATGTTGATAAATTATATTAAAAAAGAACTAAAAAAATGGTTCTTTTTTTGTTTTAAACTAAGTTTAGTAAATATAATATACAATTTATCAATGCAGTTATACTAAAACATACAATATAAAAACTAATTTTCCCAACTATTCTACCAAATTCACCTTTTTTTATGTTGAAAATTTCTAAAATCCTGCCGACGATAATATATATTATAAAAAATTTGAGATATGAAATAATAAAACTTATTGATATATTATCTAATAAAAAATTAAAAGCTGAACACACAAGCAAAAAAAGTTCTTCTTTATTGTCTATTACTACCTTTATATAAACATTAGTAACAAGATCCAAAAACAAAGAAAGTATCCATTTAATAACAAAAAATACACTTTGTAAAAAAACAAAAAATTCATTATTCTCCATACACATTATCTCCTTTTCGATATATTATATCATTAAAAAAATTAAGTTTATAATAATAGATAAAAATTATCTTTAAAAGATAGCAATTCAGATGGTTTTTTATTGAAATTTATAAAAATTGAAAATAAATTACTTAATTGTGATAAATTGTAAGGAATTTAATACCAAAATTCAAAAACAGTGACAAAATATGCTATAATTTTTATGTAATTGATATAAACAAAAATGGTTGTTGTTTATTGAAGTTTAATAAAATATTAAACAAATGATGGGGGATTTAAATGAAAAGTACAGTACAAAGAGCAGAATTGCAATCACAAATATGGAAGATTGCAAATGATGTAAGGGGATCTATTGATGGATGGGATTTTAAACAATATGTTTTAGGAACTTTATTTTATCGTTTTATAAGTGAAAATTTTGCAAATTATATGCAAGGTGATGATAAAAGTATAGATTATGCTAGTTTTAGTGATGAAATAATAACAATAGAAATAAAAGATGATGCAGTTAAGACAAAAGGATATTTTATTTATCCAAGTCAATTGTTTTGTAATATAGCAAAAACTGCAAATACAGATGAAAATTTAAATACTAAATTAGCTAATATATTTTCACAAATAGAAAGTAGTGCAAATGGTTATTCGTCTGAATTAGATATAAAGGGGTTGTTTGCAGATTTTGATACTACTAGTAATAGATTGGGTAATACTGTTAAAGATAAAAATTCAAGATTATCAGCTGTTATTAAAGGTGTAGAAGGTCTTAATTTTGGGGATTTTGAAGATAATCAAATAGATTTATTTGGTGATGCTTATGAGTATTTAATTTCTAATTATGCAGCTAATGCAGGTAAATCTGGAGGAGAATTTTTTACGCCTCAAAGTGTTTCTAAATTAATAGCTAAACTTGCTATTCAAGGACAAGATACTATAAATAAAATATATGATCCAGCAGCTGGTTCAGGTTCACTTTTATTACAAGCTAAAAAACAATTTGATGAACATATAATAGCAGATGGTTTTTATGGTCAAGAGATAAATCATACAACTTATAATTTGGCTCGTATGAATATGTTTTTACATAATATTAATTATGATAAATTTAATATAGCATTAGGTAATACATTATTAGATCCACAATTTAAAGATGAAAAACCATTTGATGCAATAGTGTCTAATCCACCTTATTCAATTAATTGGATAGGTAGTGATGATCCAACTTTGATAAATGATGATAGATTTGCTCCTGCTTCAGTTTTAGCGCCTAAATCAAAAGCGGATTTTGCTTTTATCATGCATACACTTAATTATTTATCTTCTAAAGGAAGAGCTGCAATAGTTTGTTTCCCTGGTATATTTTATAGAGGTGGAGCAGAACAAAAAATAAGAAAATATTTAATAGATAATAACTTTGTTGAAACAGTTATTTCATTAGCGCCTAATTTGTTTTTTGGAACTAGTATTGCTGTTAATATATTAGTGTTATCAAAACATAAAGCAGATACTAAAACACAATTTATAGATGCAAGTAAAATTTTTAAGAAGGAAACAAATAATAATATTTTAACAACTGAACAGATAGATGAAATATTAAATATATTTATTGATAAAAAAGATATAGAATATATATCAATGAATGTAGATATTTCTAAAATAGAAGAAGAGGATTATAACTTATCTGTTAGTTCTTATGTTGAAGCAAAAGATACTAGAGAAGTTATTGATATAGTTAAATTAAATGAAGAATTAAAAGTAACTGTAAATAATATAGATAGATTACGCACTGAAATTGATAAAATAATTGAAGAAATCGAGGTGTAGTTTATGAGTAAATTAGATGAACTAATTAAAGAATATTGTCCTGATGGGGTAGAGTATGTTGAGTTGAATAGTGTAATGGATTATGAGCAACCTACAAAATATATTGTTAAAAATACAAATTACAATAATGATTTTAAAATACCGGTATTAACAGCAGGGCAGTCGTTGATTTTAGGATATACGAACGAAGTAGATGGAATATATGAAGCAAATACAGAAAATGCAGTTATAATTTTTGATGATTTCACTACATCCTTTCATTGGATTGATTTTGATTTTAAAATAAAGTCTTCAGCAATGAAAATGTTGAAAATAATAAGTGAAGAAAAGAACAAAGTTAATTTTAAATATATTTATCATTGCATGAAAAATATTAAATATGAAATAGGTGATCATTCAAGACAATGGATTGCAAAATATTCAAATATTAAAATTCCACTTCCTCCATTACCAGTACAAGAAGAAATAGTGCGTATTTTAGATAGTTTTACAGAGCTTACAGCAGAGCTTACAGCAGAACTTACAGCAGAACTTACAGTTAGAAAGAAACAATATGATTATTATAGAGATAGTTTGTTTAAATTTGGTGATCATATTGAACTAGTTCAATTAGAAAAAATTGGTCAAGTAAAAATGTGCAAAAGAATATTAAAAGAACAAACAACTGAAAACGGAGAGATACCGTTTTACAAAATAGGTACATTTGGAAAAAGTCCTGATTCGTATATCTCAAAACAATTATTTGAAGAATATAAAATTAAATATAGCTATCCTAATGTAGGGGCGATTTTGATTTCTGCAAGTGGAACTATAGGTAGAACGGTTATTTTTGACGGTATAGATGCTTATTTCCAGGATAGTAATATTGTATGGATAGAAAATGATGAGTCTTTAGTGTTGAATAAATATTTATTTCATTTCTATAAAATTGCTAAATGGTGTGTAGCTGACGGTGGAACAATTCAAAGGTTATATAATGATAACTTAAAGAAAACATTAATTCCTATACCTTATTATGACGATAAAAATAAATCATTAAAAGAACAGCAACGTATTGTTGATATACTAGATAGATTTGATACATTATGTAATGATATATCTATGGGATTGCCTGCTGAAATAAAAATGAGAGAACAACAGTATGAATATTATAGAAATAAATTACTTTCTTTTAAAAATATAGAGGAGAGTTGATATGGGGAAAAGTGATTGTAAAGATATAAATGAAGTTTATAAACGTGTATTAAATAATATGTCTCTAAAAATAAAAGATAATCAAGATAATATAAACGTAGTAATAATATATGCAAATAACGGAACAGGAAAAACCAGATTATCAAGACAATTTTCAGAAGTAATGAGAGACAAAGTGCTGTGTTATAATGCATTTTTTGAAGACTATTTTTATTGGGAAAATGAAAATTTCAAATTAGAACCTAATTCATATATTTTAACTTTAATAAAGGACGAAGGGTTACAAACAGATATAAGCAATAATTTTAAATCGTTTATAGGAACAATTATAGAACCAGATATAGATATTGAAACAGGATATATAACATTTGATATACCAAATAGAAATGTTAAAAATATAAAAATTTCAAGAGGAGAAGAAAGTATTTTTATCTGGAGTGTATTTTATACAATAGTTGAAAAATGTATAGAATTATTAGCGGAAAACGAAGAAGATAGATCAACAGAAATTTTCAATAATATAAAAAATATTGTAATAGATGATCCAGTATCTTCAATGGATGATTCTCGTATAGTTACGGTAGCATTAAAAATATCAGAATTAATGTTAAAGTCAAAAAATAAATTAAATTATTTAATTACTACTCATCATCCACTGTTTTTTAATATATTATTCCATAAAAAAAATATTAATTGGAGTAAAAACAATTATGTTTTTACGAAACAGGATAATAAATATAAATTAAAAAAACAAGAAGATGAATCACCATTTGCTTATCATCATGCTATTATTAGGGAAATTAAAAATGCTATTAACAATAATGAATTGAGAAAATACCATTTTAATTTATTTAGAACATTATTAGAAAAAACGTCTAACTTTTTAGGGTTTAAGCATTGGAAACATTGTTTAAAAGGAATAGATACTAATGAAAATTTTATAAAATTAATTGACCATTATAGTCATGACAAATTATCAGAATTAGAATATACGGAACTTATATATGCGCAAATCGATACTTTTATAACAACGTTTGACAAATTTGTCAATAAATATTTCAAAGAATTGGAGAAATAGTATGAATGAATTAAAAACAATAGCAGAGTCTAAAAATTTTATTGTTCTAGATCAATATAAAAAAATTGAACAATCAAATAACTTTTATCAAAGTGAAGCAAGTTTAGAAAAAGAATTTATAACAGATTTATCTAATCAAGGGTATGAATATTTAACTAATGTAACGTCTACTGAATCTATGCTTAGAAATATTAGGATAGAATTAAGTAGATTAAATAGTTGTGCTTTTAATGATAGAGAATGGGAAAGATTTTGTTTAGAATATTTAGATAAACCAGCTGATAATCATATTGATAGAATAAGAAAAATACAAGAAGATTATGTTTATGATTTTGTTTTTGATGATGGTCATATTGAAAATATATATTTAGTAAATAAAAAAGATATATTAAAAAATAAACTTCAAGTTATATCACAGTTTGAACAAAAGGGAAGTAGTTTAAATAGATATGATGTAACTATTTTAGTTAATGGATTACCTTTAATACATGTTGAATTAAAAAAACGTGGAGTTGCTATTAAAGAAGCGTTTAATCAAATACATAGATATAGTAAAGAAAGTTTTAATAGTGAAAATTCATTATATAAATATTTACAAATTTTTGTAATTTCAAATGGTACAGATAGCAGATATTTTGCAAACACAACAAAAAGAGATAAAAACAGTTATGATTTTACTATGAACTGGGCTAATTCTAAAAATGAATTAATCAAAGATTTAAAAGATTTCACAGCAACATTTTTTGAAAAAAATACTATTCTTAAAATACTACTTAATTATTCTGTATTTGATACAAGTAATAATTTGCTTATTATGAGACCTTATCAAATAGCCGCAACTGAAAGAATACTATGGAAAATTAAAAGTTCATATAACTTGAAAAAATGGAAAAGTGTTGATGGTGGAGGATATATTTGGCATACAACAGGTTCTGGTAAAACTTTAACAAGTTTTAAAGCAGCAAGACTTGCAACTGAACTTGATTTTATTGATAAAGTATTCTTTGTAGTAGATAGAAAAGATTTAGATTATCAAACTATGAAAGAATATCAAAGATTTTCGCCTGACAGTGTTAATGGTTCTGAAAATACAGCTGGGCTTAAAAGAAACATAGAAAAAGATGATAATAAGATTATTGTAACTACTATTCAAAAATTAAATAATTTTATGAAAACAGAACAAAGTCATCCGGTATATGAAAAACAAGTTTTATTTATATTTGATGAGGCACATAGATCACAATTTGGAGAAGCACAAAAAAACATCTATAAAAAATTTAAAAAATACTATCAATTTGGATTTACAGGAACACCTATATTTCCAGAAAATGCACTTGGGTCTGAAACAACAGCATCAGTTTTTGGAAATGAATTACATTCATATGTTATTACTGACGCAATTAGAGATGAAAAAGTATTAAAATTTAAAGTAGATTATAATAATGTAAATCCTGTTTTTAAAGGTTTAGAAACTGAAAAAGATATGAATAAATTAAGCAGTTTTGAAACAAAACAAGCCTTATTACATCCAGAGCGAATTAAAGAAATAAGTGAATATATTTTAAAAAATTTCAATTTTAAAACCAATAGAAAATTTATAGGAACAAAAGGTTTTAATGCTATGTTTGCCGTTTCTTCTGTGGATGCAGCAAAATTATATTATGAATGTTTTAAAAATTTACAAAAAGATTTAGAAAGACCTTTAAAGATAGCAACTATATTTTCTTTTGCCGCTAACGAAGAACAAAATGCAGTAGGAGAAATATTAGAAGAAACATTTGAACCCATAGCAATGGATTCTTCCGCTAAAGAGTTTTTAACATCGGCTATAAATGATTATAATAAAATGTTTAAAACTAACTTTTGTGTAGACAGTAAAGAATTTCAAAATTATTATAGAGATTTAGCTAGTAGAGTTAAAAATCAAGAAGTTGATTTAATAATAGTTGTAGGTATGTTTTTAACTGGCTTTGATGCACCTACGCTTAATACTTTATTTGTTGACAAAAATTTAAGATATCATGGTTTAATGCAAGCTTTTTCAAGAACTAACAGAATATATGATTCAACTAAAACATTTGGAAATATTGTCGCATTTAGAGATTTAGAACAAGCTACAATAGATTCAATTAAATGTTTTGGCGATAGTAATACAAGAGATGTAGTGCTTGAAAAAAGTTATAAAGAATATATTGAAGGTTTTAAAGACATATCAACTGGAGAGGCAAAACGTGGATATATAGATATTGTAAATGAACTTAATAATAGATTTTCTAATATAGATAATATTTTAACTGAAAAGGATAAGAAAAGTTTTGTTAAGCTATTTGGGGAATATTTAAAAGTAGAAAACATTTTACAAAATTATGATGAATTTATGTATTTAAAAGAATTTCAAAAAATTAATAAAGACGACATAAATTCAATAGAAAAATTTAAATCTAATTATTATTTAGAATATAATGATATAGAAAATATGTCTGATATTCCAGTAATAAAAGAGAGAACTATTCAAGACTATCGTTCAGTTTATAATGATATTAGAGAATGGCTTAGAAGAGAAAAGGAAACAGAACAAAAAGAAGATTCTAGTATTGATTGGAATGATGTTGTATTTGAAATTGATTTATTAAAATCTCAAGAGATTAATTTAGATTATATTTTGGAACTAATATTTGAAAAAAACAAATTGATAAAGGATAAAAACATTTTAGTACAGGAAGCCAGAAGATTAATTAGATCTAGTGTAGGTAACAGGGCAAAAGAAAGCTTGATTGTTGATTTTATTAATGATACTAATTTAGATGAAATAGCTGATAAATATAATCTAATAGATGAATTTTTTAAATATGCTCAAACTGAGCAATTAAAGGAAGTAGAACTATTAATAAAAGAAGAAGAATTAAATATAGAAGCAACTAAAAGATATATTACTAATTCTTTAAAAAGAGAGTATGCTAGTGAAAATGGAACAGAGCTTAATGAAGTATTACCTAAGATGAGCCCACTTAATCCTAATTATTTAACTAAAAAGCAAACGGTATTTCAAAAAATAGTTGCTTTTGTAGATAAGTTTAAAGGTGTAGGTGGGAAGTTGTAATGTTAAGGAGATATAACTATGATACAACAATATTTAGTGAACGGGGAAAAAAATATTGATAATATTTTTTTAGAAAAAATAAAAGTTGACAAAATAAAATTTGAGATTAATAAACTGACAAATACTGATTTGGTAGTTATTACTTATGAATGTAAAAATAACGATGAAAATATGGCTCAAAAAATGTCGGAAATACATGAAAATTTAATTAAAACTAAAAATATTGTTATTTTAGCGAATGAAAGTTCCCAATATTTTTGTAAAAAGCTATATCCTATTATAAATGAATTTGAAATGAATTTAAGAAAATTATTATACTTAAGTAGTTCTATTAAAAATTCTGTTGCTGGAGTAGAAAATATAAAAAAATTAGAGGAAAAAGATCTTGGAGAAATATTCGAACTCTTATTTACTGACACCAATTATAATGCAAAAGTCAAAAAGGAAATTAATAATAAAAGTTGGAAATTTACTAGAGAAGAGATTACATCCGTTTTCAATGAATTTGAAGAAAATACATTATGGAATAAATTATTGGGAGAAAATAGAGTAGAGTCACTTGTTAAAAATTTTTTGAAAGTAAAAAATATCAGAAATGATGTAATGCATGCACATGAAATTACTTATGAAATGTTTAAAATGTCAAAAAAATTATATACAAAAATAAATGAGGAAATCGAAAATGAAATAAATTATATAATGAAAAATAAAGAAAAATCACTAAAAAAAGATATAAATGTAGAAAATTTTAATGAAAAATTAACGGTAGCATTGAATTTTCAAGAAAGTTTAGAAAAATTGCAAAATGAAGTGAAGACATTAACTTTATATGATGAAATAATTTCAAAAATAAGTGTCTTAGATTATAATCCTATTATAAATCAAGCATCTAATTTTAGTGAAGTTAGAAATTCTAAAATTGATAAATTATATGACAATTATTTAAAAATATGTGATTGGTCAACGGAATTAAATACAAATTTAAAAATAAACGATAAAGATATTTATGAAGAAAATTTGAATGAAGAATCTGTAACAAATAAATAATATAAAATAAATGGAGTTGTAAAATGGTAATAGAAAAAATAAAGTTAGAAAATTTCAAAAAATTTTCTGAGATAAATGAAATAAATTTTAATGATAAAATTAATATAATTATTGGGAATAATGAAAGCGGTAAGAGTACAATATTAGAAGCTATCAATTATACTTTATGTGGAAGTCAAAGTATGATTGAAAAAATAGGAGTTGAGTCATTATTTAATAATAATGTAATAATTGATTATATGAAAACTGAAAGAGAATATTCAAAATTACCTGTTTTAAAGGTTGAGATATTTTTAAAAGAAACAGGCAACTCAAACTTGGAAGGCAATAATAATACAGAAAAAACAGTATGTCAAGGATTATCAATGAACATTGTACCAAATGATGAATATTCTGAACAAATTATCAAAGAATTGAAAGATGAAAATTCTGTATTTCCTTATTATTACTATAAAATATATTTTGAAAAATTTTCTGGTGATAAATTTAATCAATACAATAAACCATTAAAACATATTTTTATTGATAATATTGATAATAAAAAAGAATCAAGTAATAAGAATTATGTTCAAACATTATTTAATTCTTATGCTAATAAACTTCTAATTTCAAAGCTTAATACTGAATATAGAAAATCAAAGAATGATTATGAAAAATGCAGTTTAAAAGATTTTAATGAAAAAGTGAATGAAATAGATTTCGGTTTGGATAATAATTCGAAATATTCTTTGGAAAATAATTTAGCTATATATAAAGATGGTATTAATTTGCAAAATTATGGATTAGGTATGCAATCAATAGTGAAAATAAAGAATAGTATAAATAAAAAAGTTAATAATATTGATTTTATTTTGTTAGAAGAACCTGAAAATCATTTAAGTGATATAAATTTGAGAAAATTAATTGATGATATTGCTAATGAGCATCAAAAACAATTATTCTTAACAACTCATAACAGTAATGTATGTTCTAGGCTAAATTTAAAAAATATAATAGCAGTTGGTAAAACTGCAAATAAAGATTTTAAATTATCTAGTTTAACTGATGAAACAGCTGAATTTTTTATGAAAAATACAACAAATAATATTTTGAATTTTATCTTGTCAGATAAAGTTATTTTAGTTGAAGGTGCGGCAGAGTATATATTGTTAGAAAAATTTTATAAACTAAAAGTCGAAGTTAATCCAGATAAAGATTGTGTTAATATAATTTCTGCTAATAATTTGAGCTTTCTAAGATATTTAGAAATAGCCAAAATATTGAATAAAAAAGTTTGTGTAATTACTGATAATGATGGAAATTATAAAAATAATATAACCCATAAGTATAAAGAGTATAATTCAGATGACAATATAAAAATTTTTTCTGAAATAGATGAAAATAAAAATACTTTTGAAGTGTGCTTATACGAATTGAATAGTATATTTTTGTTTGATAATAAATTAACTAAATCAACAAATATATTAAATTTTATGTTAGAAAATAAATCTGAATCCGCATTTAGATTATCAAAAATTTTGGAAAAAGAAAATAATAAAAAATTTATAATTCCAGATTACATTTGTGAAGCAATTAAATGGATAAGAAAATAGTATTAGCTGTCGCAGGTGCGGGAAAGACGACAGAGTTATTAAATAAATTGAATTTATCACAAAAAACATTAATTATAACATATACTGAATCTAACTACATGAATATAAAAAATGAAATTATATTAAAATTTAAAAAAGTACCTGATAATATTCATATTTTTAAGTATTTTACCTTTATGTATAGAGAATGTTTTTTACCTTTTAAAGCTAATTTGGATGTGAATGGGATTGAGTTTAAGCCTAATCTAAACAGATATCTAAATGATAGTAAATTGGATTATTTTTATTCAAAAGATACTAAAAAAATATACCATTGTCGTATCGCAAAATTTTGTCATAAAAATTTTTTTCACCATATAAGAGATAGAATGGAAAAATACTATGATCTTCTCTTAATAGATGAATTTCAAGATTTTGCCGGACATGATTTTAATTTTATTGAAAAAATTCTAACTATAAATTTGAAAATATGCATTTATGGAGATTTTTATCAACATACATTTAATACAAGTAATGATGGATGTGTTAATAAAAATTTATATAATTCATATGGTAAATTTATAAAAAGAATAGAAGACTTAAAATTAGTTGAAATTGATACAAATTCACTAATAAAAAGTAAACGATGTTCAGAAAATGTTTGCAAATTTATTAGTGATAAATTAAAAATTAATATTGAATCATATTTTCAAAAAAGCACAGAAGTCATAGAAATATTTGATAACGAAAGCATAGAATCAATAATAGAAAATCATAAAATAATTAAATTATTTTATGAAAACAATGTTAAATATAATATATTTAACAAAGATAATTGGGGAAATAGCAAGGGGAATACATATACAGATGTATGTGTAGTATTAAACAAAAAAACTTTTAAATTATATTTGGAAAATAAACTAGAAGAATTACCACAATCTACTAAAAATAAATTATATGTCGCATTTAGTAGACCAACGAGGAATTTATATATTATAAATCAAGAATTATTAAAAAAATATTTAAAATGACAATTAAATGCCACTTCAAAAGTGTAGTTTTTTCTTTTACCAATTCAACTTTGTATCACTTGAATCATCCATTAAGATAATTTATGCTCTATTTATCAAAAAACATCTGCAAGTATAATTTAAGCAAGATTTAAATAAGATAATCAAATTTTTTTATATACTTTTACATAAAAATTGTTACATTATTCCGTTTGTGGAATAATGTATACAATGATAATAAACAAAATAACAATTAAGTCAACACCATAATGTGTTGATTTTTTAATGACTATTTAACTGAATTAAAAAATATGATATAATACGTGGCAACTGCGAATATACAAGTTAAATGTATTATTCACAAATAATGAAAGAAGTGAGATAAAAATGGATACAACGGAAGAATTTGATGAGTATGAAAGACCAGAACTAGAATTAGCGACTGAATGGGCATATGATAGAACAATGTCACTTTTAAACAAAACAATACTATATATTGAATTGTTAACTGTAAGAATGCAAGAATTAACGTCATTTTTAGAAAATAAAAATATAAAAAAAATGAAATTTAGATATCAGGTAATTGAATTTGCTGAAAATAAACAAAAATTATCTGAACTTGAAAATGAATTAAAAAATTTACCTGATATAAATAATTTAAAGAAGTTAAGAGAAAATTTAAATTCTAATTTTGAAGTAACTATAAGAAGCAAGTTGATAGAAGCATTTCAGAAAATAGATGATGATGAGGTCGTGGTAGGTACGGTATATATCAATTATCATAATTTTCAAGTTGCTGAAAATAAAAGAAAAAAAGAAGAAGCAAAAGAATTAGAAAAAGCAAAAGAAAAATTAGCAAAAAAAGAAACACCACTAGTTGTTGAACCAATAGTTGTTAAAGAAGAAGTAAAAGAAGAAATAAAAGAAGAAATATTAGAAGAAGAAACAATAGTTTTTGAGAAAGAAGAAAAAACAAAAGTTTATTCATCAATAGCAATAAATTTATTTCAACAAATTATTTATGGTCAAGATTTAGAAGTTATTGTAAAGTTATTACCTGATTATAGTGATACCAATTATGAACAATTAAAACAAGAATTATTAGGGCTTTTAGAAGAAGAATATGATAAATTGATTAGCTATGCTAATGCACTTGATGGAGAAGAATCAGAAGAAGTTTATCAAATGGCTTATTATATTGATTATTTAGCGTCACATTTAGAAAATTATTTTGGAAAAATAGATAATAATATAGTTACTGAAACAAAAGTAGATGCAATTCCAAGAAATTTATTGTTTGCTAAAAATGGTAATGGAGAACCTCTTATTTATAGTGATATAGAAGATGTCCCACAAGAATATAGATATCGTGTAAGAAATTTAATGATAAAACTAAAAAGTGGTCTTGAATTTTCTGGTGAATCTGAAATAAGAATACTTACTAATAATAAAAAAATGGATAAAATAGTCGAGATTAAATTATTTAATGTAAGAATTACTTATCGTGTATTAGGAAACAATAATTTTTTAATAACTAATATTATATTAAAAAAAGATCAAAACAGCAAAAAATATCAACAAGAAATTATTAGTCGTAACAAAACTTGTGAAAGTCAATATCAAACATATTTAAAATTATCAAAAGAAGGAAATATAACAGAAGATATGTTAACAGAAGAAAATGGATATTATGATTATTTTATGAATGAAGTATTACAATATCCAGTAAAAAAAGAAGATGATTTTAAAAAATAAAAAAAAGAGTTTTTCTCTTTTTTGTTTTATAGACTTTTAGTTAATACTTTTTGTCTAATTTTTTCATCAAATTCAGGAGTAAAAATTTCATTTAATGATGATATAGAATCGTAATTATCATCTAAATCACCATAAGGATTAAATAATATAGGAACACCATTACTATTTTCCCAGTCAACTAAATTTCTTTTGAAATCATCAACTAAAATATTTCTAGAAGCTGAGACAACTGCACTGTTAGTTAAACCGTTTGGAACTAAAATAATATTGTTTTTCAAACCGTTATTTCTAAAAAAACGTATTTTTTCTTTACCTTCATTTAAAGAATGCACTTTTGTTAAAAGTATTACATTTGTTGGATCTTGTTCTTTAATAATATCAATAGAATCATTAATAACATCGGCTTGATTAATCCAATATTCCCAGTCCATATTAGCTAAATATTCTAATCCAGATAAATTTGTATTTCTTCTTTGTAATTTTTCGAAATCATGAAACAAACCATTTTGTGTATCCATAATTACACCATCACAATCGATGTATTTAATTATTTTTCTAGTTGGGAATAAAATACTTGAATCTTTTTTTTCCATAAATTATCTCCTTTTTTATATAATGGCTATTATATAGTAATACTTTGCAATAATCAAGGATAAAATTAAAAAATAAAAACTATAATGATTATATAATTAAATTTATCGAATATAATACAAATTAAAAAATTTATTAATTAAAAAATGTGTTAAAATATATATAGGAGGCTGATTATGAAACAGTATAAATGTAGTATATGTGGATATATTCACGATGAAAAAGAATTAGGAGAATTTTCAAATTTAGAAAATTATACGTGTCCTATTTGTGGAGCGCCTAAAGAATTATTTGAAACAGATGAAATAAAAGAAGAAAAAGAAACAATTATAGTAACAGAAGAAATACATGAAGATAGAGAACTAAGTAATTTAGAACTAAGTGTTATTTGTTCAAACTTATCAAGAGGTTGTTTAAAACAATATCTATTAAAAGAGTCAGAAATGTTTACTAAATTAGCAGACTATTTTAAATCTAAAAGTGAAACTGTTAGTTTTGACAAAGAAGAATTAATGAATTTAATTAATAAAGATTTAGAAATCAATTTAAAAGTTGCAAATAACGCTGCAACTAAACATTATGACAGAGGAGCACTTCGCGCCCTTACTTGGAGTACTAAAGTAACAAATATATTAAAAATATTATTAGATAAATATGAAGATGTAAATGATCAAAAAGTATTTGTTTGCAGCATATGTGGATTTATTTTCATAGGAGATAGCAAACCTGAACTATGCCCAATATGTAAAGTTCAAAATGATAAATTTATAGAAGTGGAGGGAGAATAAATGAGTAGCTATGCAATAAGAGATATAAGTAAATGTACAAAAGACTGTCTTTGCTTATACGTATGTCCAACAGGAGCAACAGATACTGAAAACAGTATAATAGATGTTGAAAAATGTATCGGATGTGGAGCATGTGCAAAAGCGTGTCCATCAAGAGCAATAAGCATGATACCATCTGTCTTACCGCCACAACAAAAACATAATGAAGAAGTTATAAATTCAATGAGTACTTTATTCAAAAACAAAGTAAAAACAGAAAACTTAACAAAAAATACAAACAATAAATTAATAAAAGCAATAAGTATGTCTAATAGAATAATGGGCGAAGATATAATAAGAGAAAACGGATATATGCTTCCCCAAAGTTTAAATACAAAAAATTTGCTTGAAAAATTAAGTAAAGAAAATCATAATGAAGAAATTATTTCTATAATCAATGAATTGCTAGAAACACTAAAATGTAACGAAATTTAAAATTAGGAGAAGACTATGGAATTGAAAAGTAAACTTAGTAGGATAAAAGAGGGAATTATAAAAGATATAAAAATTCAAAAAGAAATGGGCTATAGCACTAGTTATTCAATTGATGAAAAAGTAGATGATTTTATTAACTGGTATGATCAAACTCATGTATTTGAAAAATATACCGAAACAGGTGAATACTTAGAACCTAGAAATATGCAAAATCTAATTGAAAAAATGGCAGTTTGGTATGAATTGAAATATCCAAAAGAACAAGTTCAACAAAGATTTTCAAATGAAAGTAATTTTTTAATACCAGAAGGTAATTTTTCCTATGAAGATTATTTAAATACACTAGATATAAAAGATAAATGGTTTTTGTATCTTGGTTATAGTGATATTGTATATGTAAACAAAGGACAACATTTACACCTTGATAGAGATGGTATAGTTGTTGGAAGTGAAGTAATTGAAAAAATAGATTTTGATGCTGAAAGTAAAACAAGAATTTGTTATTTTGAATTTGAAGGATTTCATATATTTGAAGTAATAGAATATTTAAACTTAATGGGATATCCTTGTGAAATACCACATGAAATAAAGGAATATCTAGAACAAAAAGAATTAAAAGAAAGATTTCTAGATGCCGTAATGTTAAGAATAATTGATCGTGGACAAAATAGAATTGGTCCTAAAAGAGCATTTATGTTTGCGCAAGAATTTAATAGAAACATAGAAACTCCTATGTCTTATGGAGTAGATTATTCTGATCCTAATTTAAGATATTTTATATGTGAATATATAAAAGCAGGCGGAGATCCAAATTTAACTTGTCTTGCGGGTTATGGATTTAGAACAAGTGAAAAAACACCTTTAAAAGAAGTTAGCATTAAAGAATTACTTAATAAAACAAGAGCCAATGCACTTGTTGAATATACAGAAGAAGAAACAGAGCTTCACCAAAATTTTGCAAATCAATTAACTAAGCAAAAAGAAGAATGTGAAAAAAGATTAAAATATACAAAGGTTGTAGAAAAGAAATATTAAAAGATATACTAAAAAATATTTAAAATACGAAAATATTAATCTTAAATAAGATTGATATTTTTTTATTAAATTTCTTCTAAAAATAAATATAAAAAATATAATTATTATAGGAGGAATATATGCAATATATAACAGTTATTACAGATATAGTTGTAAAAAATGGATATGTTGAAGTTATGAAACAAGAACTTTTGAAATTAGTCGAGCCAACTAGAAATGAATACGGATGTATTTTATATGAATTTTATCAAGATATAAATAACCCATTACTTTTTCGTTCTTATGAAAAATGGATTAATATGGAAGTAATAGAAAGACATCTAAACACTAATTACATAAAAAACTATATGACTAATACAAAAAACATAACAGAATATTTTAAAATTAATTATTTTAAAAAATTAATATAAATTAACTTATTTGTTAATTTTTTTTATAATAAAAAATATAAGTTTAAAAAAAATCATAAAAAAAGTTTTTTAACATAATATATCATTGGGTGAACATATGGAAAATATTTATAAAACATTTAAAACAATAGAAAATAATGGAGTATTAAATGTAACATTTGACTTTCAACCAATAAACGTACTAGGAATACCAATGATGCAAGATATTGACTTACTTTGTAATTATCTTAAATCAAACAGACAAATCAAAGTAGTGGTATTTGATTCAAGCATACCTAATTTTTTTATAGCGCATGCAGATATTGATATGTTACAAAATTTAAGGACACAAATAGTTCCTAAAAATCAAATCCAAATAAATGATTTAGCTAAAGTATTAGATAACTTAAGCAAACTACCACAAGTAACAATAGCAAAAATTGACGGCTTTGCACGAGGAGGTGGACATGAATTTGCCCTTGCTTGTGATTTAAGGTATGCAACATATAACTCAACATTCATGCAAATGGAAGTAGGAATGGGAATTTTACCTTGTGGAGGAGGTTCATCTAGATTAGCAAAAATAGTTGGCCTTGGAAATGCATTAGAAATAATATTAAGTGCAAGAGACTTTAGTGCCGTAGAAGCAGAAAAATATGGTTCTATTAATAAGGCATTTGATAAAGAACATTTAGATAGATTTGTTTATGAATTAGCTAATAGGATATCCCAATTTTCAAGCTATTCAATAGAAGCATGTAAAAAAACAATTCATAACTCTCTTGATGTATCAACAGAAGAATCATTAAAAGAAGAAACATATGAATTATATTATGCCACTAGTAAAACCCCAGCAGTAAAAAGATTTAAATATGCCGCACAAACAAATTTTCAAAATAACTTATATAATCAAGAAAACTTTGAAACATTACTTATGAATTTACAAAATATAAAGTGATTTTGACAATAACTAATATATATGCTATTATTTAATTAATTTTTAAGAAGGAAAAAAAATAAAAAATATTAAAAACTATAATATGGAACAAGATTATAAATAATCAAAAGAGAGTTATTAAAAGGTGAAAGATAACACATTTATAATTACTACCCATTAGTTGGATGCGAAAGCAATTCCCCGCATAGCGGTTATTTTAAATAAAGTAAATATAAGGATGGTACCGTGTTTTAAACACTCCTATAACCATTCTTTTTTTTGTAGAAAAAAGGTGATTACATGAATAATATAACCAGATGTCCTTCTTAAAAATAAAATAGAAAAGAGGATTTATGAAAAACGAAGAAAGTGCAAAACTATTAAAAGAACTATTTAATGAAAAATATAATATTTCATATGAAAATCTAAATTATAATGAAGAAGAATTTTATTATGAATTTAAAATATTAGAAACAATAAGTGAAAATGATTTTTTAACAATAGAAAAAGAATTAAAAAAACGAAACAAACAATTATTTATTAAATTATTAAGAATAAGCTCAGTTTATTTAAATGGAAACGCAAATAATGAAATGATTACAAGAATAGTTGGAAAAAGTTTTTTAAACGAACTAGAATTAAATGAATATTTAGAAAAACTAAAAGAAGCAAAAGAAAGAGATCATAGAAAAATAGGTCAAGAACTAGACTTGTTTTGCTTTTCTGATTATGTAGGAGCAGGACTACCATTATATACACCAAGAGGAACAATTGTTAAAGACCAACTACAAAAAGAAATAGAAAGAGTTTGTCGAAACTATGGATTTGAAAAAGTATCTTGTCCATCCTTAGCAGACATATCATTATTTGAAACTTCAGGACACGCAAAAAAATTCAATGAAGAACTATTTAGAGTACATTCATTAAAAGGACATGAATTTGCCCTTAAACCTGTTCAATGTCCACATCACACACAAATATATGCATCTAAATTAAGAAGTTACAAAGACTTGCCAATAAGATATATGGAATCAGATAAACAATATCGAGCTGAATTACAAGGCGCTGTTGGAGGGTTATCAAGAGTATATGCAATAACAGTAGAAGACGGACATTCTTTTTGTCGAGTTGACCAAGTTAAACAAGAAGTAATTAATATGTGTAACTTAATAAAAGAATTTTATACAAACATGGGATTGTTTGAAAATAATTGGATTTCGCTATCACTAAGAGATTATGAAAATCCAGACAAATATATAGGAGTTAAAGAAGACTGGGAAGTTTGTGAAAAAATGCTTGAAGAAGTGTGTGAAGAACTAGAACTAAACGCAATTAAATGCGAAGGGGAAGCCGCATTATATGGACCTAAAATAGATTTTATGTTTAAAGATGCATTTGGAAGAGAAATACAAATACCAACAGTTCAACTAGATTTTGCAACACCAAAAAGATTTAATCTAAGCTATATAGATGAATTTCAAAATAAACAAACACCAGTTATGGTACATAGGGCAGTATTAGGATCTTATGAAAGATTTTTAGTGTTGTTATTAGAAAAATTTAAAGGAGTACTTCCAATTTGGTTATCACCAGTTCAAGCAAATATAATTCCTATAAATATGAATTATCATAATGAATATGCACAAAAAATAAAAAAACTATTATTAGATGAAGAGATAAGAGTTAATTTAGACGATAATCAAGAAAGTTTTAAAAAGAAATTAAAAAATAATTATATTCTAAAAAATCCTATTACTATTATAATAGGAGATAACGAAAGAGATAATAATTTAATTAGTTTTAAAAAATTAGGACAAGAAGAAACATTTACTTTTTCTATTGATGAATTTATTAAATATATAAAAGAAGAAATTAAAAAAAGATAATTTCTTTTTTTATTGCTAATTATAAAAAAAATAATAAATTAAAAGGAAATATAAACTTTACAAAGTATCATTTATTTGGGATAAAAATAAATAGAAAAGAGGAAAGTTTATAGAAAATATAAAAACATTTGGAGGATTAACATACGATGTAGTGTTTAAAAAGTTCTTTACAGAACAAAAAGAAATATTAGCTAAATTAATAAGTGAGATAATAAATATAAAAATAAAACAAGAAGATATTAATTTTATAAATATTGAACATATGGGTAATACTAAAGATAATAAAAAATCCCTATTAGATTTAGAAGTTAAATTACCTAATGGAGAATATATTATAATAGAAATGCAAAATGGATTT
>JAWXUI010000012.1:0-27762 GCA_044432805.1 Mycoplasmatota bacterium
GTCATTTTTACTAATTTTTCTATTTCTTTTCCTGTTATGTTCCATTCGTTATTGTTTTTATTTATTTTAAATGGTTCTTCTTCTTTAAATTTATATAAAATATGACTTTCAAATTTTTCATCTTCATATAGTGGTTGTTTTTCTATTTTATCTAACATATTCGCTAATTCATTAATTACTTCATTTAGTCCAGTTTTCGTAATAGCTGATATTTCAAAAATAGGCAATTTTACTTTTTTCTTAAATTCTTTTAAATTTTCTTTTGCAGATTCCATGTCCATTTTATTTGCTATTATAATCATTGGTTTTTTCATTATATTTTCGTTAAATTCTTTTAGTTCATTATTTATGATTTCATAGTCTTCAAAAGGGTCTCTTCCTTCAAATGCTGACATGTCTAAAATGTGTGCGATTACTCTAGTGCGTTCGATATGTTTTAGGAATTTATCTCCAAGTCCTTCTCCTAATGATGCACCTTTAATAAGCCCTGGTAAATCGGCAACAACAAATGATCTGTTATTGTTTGCTCTTACAACTCCTAAGTTAGGAGATAATGTTGTAAAATGATAAGCGGCTATTTTCGGTTTGGATGCTGAAATAGATGATATTAAAGTTGATTTTCCAACACTTGGCATTCCAACTAAACCAACATCGGCTAATAATTTTAATTCTATTTTTATTTCTTTTTCTTCACCGGGTTCACCATTTTCTGCATATGCTGGGGCTGGATTAGAACGTGTTGCAAAAGCAATATTTCCTCGTCCACCTCTTCCTCCAGATGCTATTACTACAGAATCGTCTTTTTTAGTTAAATCCGCTAATATTAATCCTGTATCATTATCTGTTATAACAGTTCCAAGTGGTACTCTTACATAAACGGCTTCGGCACTTCTTCCGTGTTTTCCTTTACCTAAACCATTATCACCTTTATCACCTTTAATTATTTTTTTATATCTTAAATCAATTAAGGTATTTAGACCTTCATCAACAACAAAAATAATGTCAGATCCTTTTCCACCGCTTCCGCCAAAAGGACCTCCCATTTCTATATATTTTTCTCTTCTAAAAGCCATGCAACCGTTTCCACCATCACCTGCTATTAATTTTAATACTACTTCATCAATAAACATGAAATCACCTCTCATACATTATACACTATATATTTTTATTTACAAAGAAAAAACACATATCTTTAAAAGATATATGCTTATGTTTTAATAGTGTTTTGTGTTTATTGTTTTTACAACTATTCTTTTTGCATCTGTTTCACTAAAAGGTTTTGATAACATATCAATTATTCCATAAGTAAATGCTTTTGCGATTGTTTCTTTGCTATCATCACCAGTTATTATTGATACTGGCATTTTAGTAAATAAATTGTTTTCTTTAAAGAAGTCTAATACTTCAAATCCAGAACAAACTGGCATATTTAGATCAAGTAATAAACAAGAAATTTGCCCATCGTTGGCAGTTGATACAAAATCAATTACTTCTTTTCCGTTTTCAGCAGTTATTACTTCATATTCATCTGATAGTATTTTAGTTGCAAAGTTTCTTATTAAATTAGAATCATCAGCTACAATAATTTTTTGTTTTTTATTTGTGACTACCGCTTCACCTGTTAAATATTGTTTTGTTAACAATAAAACTTTGTTTGCTTCTAACATTAATTTATCATAATTTTCATATATATACGTTACTATTCCTGCTTTACTTTTCATTTCATGGTCAAGTGATAATTGCGCTAAAGTATCAAATCCTAAATATTTTGCATCACTTTTTAACGAATGTACTAATATTGCATAATTTGGCATATCACCTATTTCTTTGTATTTTTTTATTTCAGCTAATTTTTCTCCTACACCATTATAAAAGTCTAAAATAGTTTCGTTATACATTTCCATATCGCCTAATATTTCTAAACTTTTTTCTACATTTACTCCATTTTCAATTAATAAATTTACATCTTTCATTTTTATTCTCCTTTATCTATAAAAGTATTTAATACTCTTATTAATTCTGTTTGTTCAATTGGTTTTGAGATATAATCATCAAATCCTGCCTCAATATATTTTTCACGCATTCCTGTTATAGCATTAGCAGTTAAAGCAATGACTGGAGTTTCAAATCCTCTTATTTCTTTTAATTTAACAAGTGTTTGCGTTCCTGTTATTTCTGGCATCATATCATCTAACAGTATTAAATCATATTTATTTTCTTTTACTTTTTCTATTGCTTCAAATCCACCTTCTGTTGTTTCTACAGATAAATCATATTTTGTTAATAACTTTACACCTACTTTTAAGTTAATTAAATTATCATCTACTAAAAGTATTTTTTGTTTATTTAATTGTAGTATCTCTACATTAGTGTCTTTTTCAATAATTTCTTTATTATTTGATATTTTTTGATCTAGTTCAACTGTAAAAGTAGATCCTTTTTTATATTCACTTACTACACGTATACTGCCGTTCATCAGTTCTAATAATTTTTTTACAATTGATAAGCCTAGACCTGTTCCTTCTATTACACTGTTTCTATCTTCTTCTAATCTTTCAAATTTTTTAAATAACTTTAATTGGTCATTTTCTTTGATACCTTTTCCTGTATCTTTTACTTCGACAATCAAATGAAACATATCGTTTTTAAGGTATCCATCGACAAAGAAATCAATTTGTCCTTCTTGTGTATATTTTACTGCATTTGTTAAAAGGTTAGCGATTATTTGTTTTACCCTTAATGAATCTCCGTATAAATATGTAGGTATTTCTTCGTTTATTTTTACATTTAATATAATTGGTTTATCATCTATTCTTATATTTATTTGTCTTTTTAAATCTTCACATAATTTATGAAAGTTATAATCTACTGATATTATTTCTAGTTTTTGTGCTTCTATTTTAGATATGTCTAGTATTCCATTTACTATTTCTAATAAATTATTAGAGGCTAGAACGATATCTTTTATTTCTTCATTTGTTGCTTCTGGTAAATTTTCTTCTAATAATCCTTGAGAAAATCCTAAAATTGCATTTAATGGAGTACGTATTTCGTGGCTCATACTAGATAAAAAATCTGTTTTTGCTGCTGATGCATTTTGTACTTCTTTTTGAATTGCTTTTAGTTTTTTTATTTCTTTATTTTGAAAATATAAAACTATTAAGAGTACTATAACAATTAAAATTAAAACTATTATCATTTATCATACTCCTAACTATAACTATCATACATTAAATTTAAAATTTTAACAATAATTTTATATTTAAATAATAAAAAAATAAGATTATCCTTATTTTTCTAATAAAATACTAACTTGTTTTTTATCTCTTCCAAGACGTTGGAATTTAACATATCCACTTACTTTTGCATATAAAGTATCATCAGATCCAATACCTACATTAGTTCCTGGGTGAATTTTTGTTCCACGTTGACGATAGATAATTGAACCACCAGTTATATATTCTCCATCTGCAGCTTTTGAACCTAGTCTTTTAGATTCAGAATCACGTCCATTTTTTGTAGAACCTTGTCCTTTTTTATGGGCGAATAATTGTATATTTAATTCTAAAAATTTTACCATATCTGCACCTCCTCATTTTATATTTAAGTTTATGTTCTTTTTATATTGTTTGACTAATTGTTTAAACATATTAATCATATTTTCTAATAACACTAAAGTTTCTTTAGTTTCCTTAATTATTTCTAATTTAATAAATCCATCATTAATTTCATAAATAATAGATGATTCATCAAATAATAACATAGCGTTTATTGTAGTAATAACAATACTACTAACACTTGCACATACTATATCTTTACCCATGTCATCATAATTAGCATGACCTTTTATAGTAACGATATTTTTTTCTACAATGATTTTTATCATTATGCAGTTATTGATTTAATTAAAACTTTAGTATATGGTTGACGGTGTCCTTGTGTTTTTCTGTATTTTTTCTTTGCATTATATTTAAACACAATTATTTTCTTTTGTTTACCTTGTTTTTCAATAGTTCCAGTTACTTTAGCACCTTTTACATATGGGCGTCCAGCTTTTCCATTAACCATTAAAACTTTATCAAAAGTAACTTCATCAGTTTCATCTAATTTTTCAACATAGATTACAGTTCCTTCTTCAACTAGGTATTGTTTTCCACCAGTTTCGATAACAGCTTTCATATTTAACCTCCTTAAATTTTAGTCTAAGACTCGCCTATCTAAGGTAACAATTGTTTTAAAACCTTATTCGTGCGGTTGTAGTGCGTTTATTTGAGGCCCTACACAATTACTAATTTTAGCAAAATATTCATTAAAAGTCAACGAAAACGAAGAGATTTAAAATAAATAATTAATATTTATTATTTTTAAACTTTTTTATTAAAAATTCTTTTTCTGTTATATACACTCTATCATAAAATAAATGTTTATAATCTCTTTTCATTTGTTTATAATTTTTAATTTTTTTTGTTTTTTTAAATTCAAGTTTATATAAATATCTTTCAAATAAAAATTTATTGAAAATATGTTTTTTTTCCTTTGATGTTTTAATAACGCTTAATAAAATAAATAAAATACACATAAAGATAATAAAATTAAAATTATTTATTTCAATAAAAAATAAAATTGCAATTAAAATATAAGATAATAAATGCGTTAAAGTATAGCTTTTTAAAAAACTGAAATTTAAATTAAAAATTAGATTTAATATTTTTGCTCCGTCTAATGGATAAATAGGGAGAAGATTAAATAAAAATAAATAAGATGAATATATTAAAATTAGTTTATCATTTAAAATAAAATACAATAGATAAGAAAAAACAAGTTGAAATAATGGTCCAAATAAAACAATTAAAAATTCTTCTTTGATTGGTTTATTTATTAATTCACTAAATATTATAATACCTCCAAAAGGAAGTATTTTTATTTTTTCTATATTCCAATTAAAAAAAACAGCCATTGATGCATGCCCAAATTCATGAGTAAAAATAAGATATATAAATATTATATATTGGTAAAAATGGCCGGTTAATAAAAAAATTAAAGAAAATATATAAAATAATGGATGTAGTTTTACTTTAGTTAATATATGTTTGATAATCTAATACCTCTTTATCTTTTTTAAAAGCCATATAAAGTTCATTATCTATTGTTTGGCCTAAGATATTACCTGAATACACATAATCATATAACATTACATTTAAATTAGTAATATTAGCATACCACACTTCTACTCCATCAACTTGTTCAATTATTACTAAGTTTTCTATATCGTCTTTTGTACCTATAAAAATAACCATTCCATCTTGTTGTATAGGCACTAAATAAGAATCAGTTACTAAAAGTTTAACTCCATCTTTATATTCTTCTAATTCACTATATTCTAATTGTTCATTAAATACATATACACTTTCTTCAATTTTATATATTCCACCAAAATATTTATTATATAATTCATTTACTTTAACAAAAGAAAAATTATTTTCAAATAAAAGATCATTTACTAATGTTTTTAAATTATCATTTGATTTTAATAAGATAACTGATATTAAAGTGACTAATATTAATATTTGTAATTTAATTAATACTTTATATATGTTTTTATTTAATTTTTTTTGTTTTTCTTTTTTTATTTCTTTTTTTATTTTTTTTAATGAAGAGTTGTCCACTTTTATCACCTGATAAATAGTATGATTTGTTTTTATAATTTATGATATTGTAATAAATAATATTTAAAAATATTGATATACTAGTTGTTTTAATCAAATCAAGCATATATATTTTGTTGTTTAATAAAGTTAAAAATATAACATATATAAAATTATAAGATATGATTAAAAAAATTAGTTTTTTTAAGTTTACTTTTTTTGTTTTTGTTGATAGAAACATAATAAAAAGATGAATAAATAAAAAATCAGAAAATAATATTTCATATAAAACAATATATAAATATATATGTTTTGGTTTTTTTAATAGTAAGGTCGTAAAGACAATTAAAGAAAATTCAAATCCATAAATAAATCTAATAATAAATTCTATGATAAACGCTAAAATCATTTGGTTACCACTATTACATATTTTAAGTTAGTGTAGTTTATATCTGTTTTTATTTTTATGGTTTGATTTAAATTAAAGTTATCTATTGTTATTTGTTCTACATTTCCTATATATATTCCTTGATCATAATTAGTTGAATATCCAGTTGTTACTATATCTCCTACATTAATAGACGCTATTGCATTAATATTAGTTGCTATAAAAGTATTAGTTAATTCATCAAATCCAGTTAATAGTCCATATGTTTCATTTATTTTTATAGATATTTTATTTATATAATTATCTTTTGTTAATAATTCAACAATACTGTAATTATTATATACTTCACTTACTATTCCTATTAATGTATTGTTACTTATTACAGCATCTCCTTTTTTTATATTGTTATTTATTCCTTTAGATATTGTTATTTTGTTTAAATAAGTATAGTCTTTTTCTATTATTAAAGCTGGTATATAGTTTGTATTTTTTGTAGTTAAATCAAGAATATTTAATAATTCATTATTTTCTTCTTTTATTGATTCATACATATAGTTATTGTCTATAAATAATTCTTCTTTTGTTAAGTAATTAAATGGAATATATATAATTGATTTTAGATTGTAAAATATAAATAGATCAAAAAAAGAATTAATTATTACGATTAAAAAAAATATTATTATATAAATTATTACTTTTTTCATTTAATCACCTAAATCATTGTTTTCAAACATACTATAATATTTAGTTTTCCCAATTATTATGTGATCTATTACAAAAACTCCTTGTAATTTACCAATTTCTTTTAATTGTTTTGTTATTCTTATATCATCTATAGATGGTAATACGTTATTTGTTGGATGATTATGAACACATATTATAAAGGAAGCGCTTAAATTGTATGCTTCTTTAAATACTTCTCTTGGGTGGACTAAACTTTGATTTACCGTTCCAACAAATAGTAGTTTATCATTTATTATTGTTTTTGCATTATCTAAATAAACACAGTAAAAGTATTCTTGTTTTTTATTTTTTAAAATGTCTTTGTAGTATTTAAATACTAGTTCTGGATTGTTAAATTTTATGTTTGATATTGAATTTATCTCTGTATTTACTCTGTTACCTAATTCGATGGCTGCAAGTATTGTTGTTGCTTTAGCTTGTCCTATTCCATCTATTTTTAATAAATTATAATAGCTTATATCTTGTAGAGATTTGATATCTTTTATTTGCTCTAATAAATTAATTGATATATCTTTTGCTGATTTAGATGGTGTTCCTGTTTTTATTAGTAGCGTTAATAAATCTTCATTTGATAAGTATTGTGCTGTATTTTTTATTAATCGTTCTCTTGGTCTTTCTTCTATTGGTAAGTCTTTTATTTTATTCAGTTAATACCCACTCCTCATATTTTGCCAGTACTTGACTACAAATAGCGCTTATTGTATTTTCATCTTCTGTTCCGCTTAAAAGGGCATCATATTGATCTAATATTACTTTAAATGCTTCGTTGTCTAGTGTAATTTCTTTTACATATACATCATACCCTAAAGTATTAAAATATCCTTTTAATTTATCTATATTATTAATATCGGCTGTTATTCCAAAGTAAACATAATATACATTATCTACTAGACTATATATATAATATGTTTCACCGTTTAAGTTTTCTTTCATTTCTTCTTCACTTGAGTATGTTCCTATTTGCATGAAGTAAAGATTATAGTCATCATTAAATACGGTATATAATTCTTCTTTGTCTGGATATTGGTTTATTATTACTATTCCGCATATTATTCCTATAAATACAGCTGTCATAAATGGTATTATTATTCTTTTCATTTTTATCACCTGTAATTATTATAAATTATTGTTTTTGAAAAAAATGTCGAAAAAAAAGGAAACCGTAATCCTACGAGTTTCCGTGTATTATAATTAATACATAATATTATATTCATTAATTTATATTAATGAACTGTTTTTTAAAATTACATCATATCTTCAATTTTTGCATTTACTGATTTCATTGTATTATCAATACCTTTTTCAACTTTTTTCATTACTGGTTTATTATACTTTTGATAAGCGAATAAAGCAGTAGCACCTAAAGCCATTAATGCAGCATCTTTTGTATATTTCATAATTTCACCTCTTTTGTAGATAAATTACTTATCTACTTTTTTAATATGTGTTTATTTTTTTTATTTATTCATTATTTTTTCATTTAGTGTTGTTTTTCTGTCTAATGTTAAATTATTATTTATAGCTTGTTTTAGCGCTGATACTTGACCTAGTATAATTAATTTTTTCTTTGCTCTTGTTATTGCTGTGTATATTAATTTTTTATAAAGCATTCTGTTATATGTACTACTTACTGGTAGAATAACAAATTCAAATTCACTTCCTTGTGCTTTGTGGATACTTATTATATAACCGTGTTTTATTTTTATTAAATCACTTTGGTTAAATATAACTATGTTTCCGTCAAAGTTTATATGAAATTCCATTTTTTTTGATTCGCTTTTATCTTTGTCAATTATTGATTCTAATATTCCTATATCACCGTTATAGACGTTGTTATCTGGCAAGTTCACTAATAACAATATTTTGTCATTTTCTCTATATATTATATCAGCTATTTTTATTTCTTTTTTTTCTATTGATGGTTTATTTAATATTGATTGTAATATTTTGTTTAAGTTATCTATTCCATTTATTCCAGAATACATTGGTGCCATTAGTTGAACTTTTTTCATGTCGTATTTTTTTTCTATTTGAGAAATTAATGAAATTATATTATTTACTATGTTGTTACATTCTAAGAAGTTAAAGTCGTTTGTTTTATATTCTATTTCAAAGTCAGTGTTTTCGTTTATGTTTTTTGCTAATATTGGAATGTATGATTCTTTACTTTGTCTATATAAGTTATTTAATTTTATTGTTGTTATTGATTCTGATTCAATTAAGTCTTTTAGTACTTGTCCTGGTCCAACACTTGGTAATTGATTGTAATCACCTACTATAACTAATTTTATATTGTCTGTTAGTCCTTCTAATAGGCTATTAAATAAGCTGATGTCTATCATACTTGCTTCGTCTATTATTATTAAGTGTGAATGATCTTTGTTGTATTTGTTGACAGAAAATGTGTCGCTTTCTTTATTCCATTTTAAGAATCTATGGATTGTTGTTGCTGGTAGAGATGTTGATTCACTCATTCTTTTGCTTGCTCTTCCGGTTGGCGCTAAAAGGGCGATGTTTGCAACTAGTTGTTCATAATTATATTTGTTTGTTAACTGATATGCTTCTACTATTGCTTTTATTATGGTTGTTTTTCCTGTTCCAGGTCCTCCGGTAATTATTGTTAAGTTGTTTGTTAAAGCTGTTAGTATGGCTTCTTTTTGTAAATCATCATACACTATTGCGTTTATTTTTTCCATTGTTTCTAATGTTGAGTCAATGTTTTTTATTTTTTTATCAACTACTTTATTTAATAAATTTAGTTTGTTTGCTATGTTTATTTCTTGTTCATAATATTTTTTTAAATAGTATTTTTCGTTTTCAAATATTATTTTTTCTTCTATTATTAGTTCTTCTATATAAGTAATAATAAATTCATCATGGCTTTGATATTTTAAAAATTTATTTGTTGTATCTACTATTTGCTCTAAAGTAAAATATGTGTCTCCATTTTTAAACGCTAAATCATTTAATAAATATATAATTGCTGCTTTTATTCTATTTTCTGATAAATAGTCTTCATTTTTGCATAAATATATTTCATCTATTTCAAAAAATCTTATGTCTTCTATTTCATCTAATATAGAATATATATTTTGTTCAATTAAAGGTATTGTTCTTTCATGAAATTTATTATATATTTTTAATGAGTTTTTCATACTAAAGCCTAATTCACTTAAATAAACTATTGTTTTATGACTTTCTTCGTATTTAACTAGATTATCATATATGATATTTATTTTTTTGTATGATATTTTTGGTATTTGCAGTAATGATTCTTTGTTGTTTAGTATTATTTCTAATGTGTCTGTTCCAAATTTATTTACTATTTTTTGGGCTAGTTTATCTCCTATTGTTGGAAATAAATCACTTGATAAAAATTCAACTATTCCATCTTTATCACTTGGTTTTATTTTTTGATAGTTATTTGCATTAAATTGAAATCCAAATTTTGGATGGTCTAGTATTTCGCCTGTTATTAAATATGTGTCATCTTTGTTTATTTTATCAAAATATCCTGTTACGGTTATTGATTTATCTATATAATCTATTAGCTCTTCACTATCAGTTTCTATTACTTTGAAGATTCCTATTAAATATCCTTTTTCTGTTTCAAAAATAGTTCTTCTGTATTTTGCTTTTATTTCTATATTCAAGTTAATCACCTATTTAATTATAACACAAAAAAAGGCTATGCCTTTTGTATTTTTTATAAAGTATTTTTAGTTCCATATACTCCAGTCATTGCTTCACCTATCATATCGCTTAGTTCGTCTTCTGTTGCACCTGGATTATTTTTTATTATTTCATCTCTTAAGGAATTTGCATATGCATCCATTGATTCTTGTTCTGTGAAACCAGAGTAAACTTGTTCAGAACCTATAGCATTATTACTACCAGATGTGCCCGTATAAAGAGCAAATCCCCCAGCGGTTATTCCAACAGCTATAAGTGTCCCGACTAAAATTGGTTTCCATTGTAATTTAGACTTTCTTTTTTTTGTAACTCTTTTTGCAGCAGGATAAACAACTAATTTAGGTTTATCTTGCATTAAAGCAGATGCATGATTTTGATTTACCATTTGCTCTATTGATACATCTAGTTGTCTATTATTTCTTTTACTAAACATTTCTTCTATACCATTAAAGTGTTCTTGTTCTTCTTTGGAAACCTGTTTTTTGATATAAGAATCTATTTCAGGGTTTATTTTAGCTAAAATATTAATTTTATCTTTTTCGCTAGCTTTACCATGTAATCTTTCATATTCACTTAAACTTTGTCTATATATTTCTTTTTGGCTTTCATTTAATTTTGATAACATTTCTTCTCTTTCCTCCTGACGATGCAAATCTAAAAAATTTGTTTTTGTCATCCCTACAATCGCTTTATATGCTATATCTAATGTTATATCACAAGAATATAATTTATGTCCATTAAAAGTGATTACTACTGATTCTCCTCTTTCTTTATAATCTTCTAATTTTTTTACAATTGTTTTAATAAAATTATCATATTTTTCAATATCTATATCATATAGAAATTTTGATGATTTAATATCATTTCTATACTTTTCTAAATCCATATCAATTGGGACTGCTTTTGATTTTTGTTCTATTAAAAAATTTTCTGCTATTTGTTTTTCAACAATATTTTTTTTATCTTCTTCATCTTCTATAAGTGATGATTGACTAAAAAATTCTGGTCCTCTTTTAGAGAATAGAAGAACAATACTAGATGCATGCAAACTTATCTCCATTAAAAATAAATCTTTTTTGATTGAAATATCTTGTACTTTCTCATCAAAAATTGTTTTGACTTCTTCTATAGCCATTCCACTTTCTAATTTTTCCATTGTATCTAATGCAATATCAATAAATATTTCACTGTTAGAATATGTAGATAAATCTTTAATATAATCCTCCCATTTTTTATAGTTTTCAGAATAAATAAATTTTTTCCCTTTTTCTATCCAAACTGGAATTTTTGCTTGTTTTTCAGAATTTCGTCTTTCTAACTCTGTTTTTGTCACGCCTACGATTTCTTGATATGCTTTATCCATTGTTACATCGCAAGAATACAATTTATGTCCATTAAAATCAAACACTACTGATTGTCCTTTATCTCTAAATTCTAATAAGCGTTTTACGCATTCTTCTAGAGTTAAACAAGAAAATGATATCCTTTTTGCATTTTCTCTATTAATTTCATTCATAAATCCACCACCTGCATTTAGCATCTTTCAAATAAATGTGTTATTTGCTAGAAGATTTCCCTGTCTATAATATATCAAATTATATATTGTAATGCAAGTGAAAATATTTAATCTTGAGAATAAAATTTTAGATATATAATTATGTTACTCATCATATAAAATCAAAAATAAAAACAATATTTTATAATTAATATTTTAACTATATCATATTGATTTAAATTTCAATTGTTATTTACAAACATTCAGAATCTAAATAATCAATTTTGTTTTCTGTTATAAATACATCAATAATTTCATTTTGTAAATTAGGCCCAGGTGTATGAACAAGTAAATAATTGCTAGTATGTCCTATATTAATTCCATCTTTATACTTTTCAACTAATACTTTAGTATTTGAATTAACAAATTTGTTTTGATATTTATTTTCTAAAAATGATGATAATTGTAGTAGTTGTGTAACTCTTTGTTTTTTTACAGTGTCGTTTACTTGATTATCCATCGTTGCAGCTTTTGTCCCATCACGTTTTGAATATGGAAAAACATGCAATTTAGCAAATCCAATTTCGTTTATTGTATTTATTGTTTCTTGAAAATGTTCTTCTGTTTCATTAGGAAATCCAACTATTACATCCGTTGTTATGGAAATATTAGGTCTTATTTTTCTAATATTATCTATTTTTCCAATAAATTGTTCTTTGCTATATTTTCTGTTCATTAGTTTTAATATATCATTTGATCCAGATTGAAGTGGTATATGCAAGTGATCAACTAAAATGTCTGATTTTTGCATTAATTGCAATAAATCGTCAGTTATTTCATTCATTTCAATTGATGATATTCTTAATCTTTTTAAATTTTTGATTCTTAATATATCTTTAACTAATTTAGAAAAATTATAATTTTCAAATTCTTGACCGTAATTACCTGTATGAATTCCTGTTAAAACAATTTCCTTGTGTGTAAGAGATAAATGTTTTATTTCATCTATTACGTCAGTTTTACATTTGCTTCTAACTCCACCTCTTGCAAAAGGGATTATACAATATGTGCAGAAATTATTACATCCATCTTGTATTTTTACAAAAGCTCTGGTTTGGTTAAAATTGTTTAAAATCATATTTTCAAAAGTTTCTTTTTTTAAACTTTTAACTTTAACTATTTGTTTTTTTGTTTTTTTGTATTTATTTATGTAATCAACTATTTTACTTTTATCTTTATTTCCTAATATTATAGAAACGCCTTCGATAGCTTTTATTTCTTCTAATTTATGTTGTGGTGCACATCCTACGACGATTACAATTGCTTTTTTATTCTTTTTGATTACAGATTTTATTATTTTTATTGATTTTTTATGTGCAGTATTAGTTACTGTACAAGTATTTATAATTGCTAAAGATAGATTTTTTGTGTCTTCTTTATAACCGTTATTATTTAATATGTCTATCATTAAATTAGACTCATAGGTGTTTACTTTACAACCTAAGGTGTATACTGCATACTTCATTTTTCCTCCTAAAATAAAATAAGTCTATAGACTTATTTTAAATTGTTTTTTAAATCCATTAAGTTTTTTAAAAACTCTTCGTTGTCCATTTGTTCTGATGAAGTATTTGTTATGTCATTTATATATGCTACTTTATTCATATTTATAGAATTAGTTGGAATATCTACTTGTTCATAATTTACTTCTAATGTGTTATCTTGTTTATTTAATTTTCCATAAATTGGAGAGATGAAATCACTGTTTTGAAATTTAGATGGCGGTATAGTTGCTTCTAAAGGTTTCATAACTTCATCAATTTTTGAAATCAAATCAACTTCTTCTATCAAATTCACTTGTTCTAAAGGTGTTTCTACAACTATAGAAGGTATTTCTATAGTTATATTTTCTTTTGGTTCTTCAATTAGGTCAACCAATTCTTCGATTCCTTCTTCGTATATGTCGTTTATATCAAAAGAAAGGTTATCTAAGTGATCTTTTTCTTCTTTTATTTCAGTTAAGTTTAATTTAGCTGTATTAATAAGTTCATTATAACTTATAATTGCTTTTTCTTCTTGACTTTCTTCAAATGTAGCAATTGATGGTGCTTTATTTAAATCTTCCTCCATTTTTTGCAAAACATTTTCTAATTCTGATTTTTTTTCTATTTTAGTGTCATTATTCATTAATTCTAGCTGTTTTTTTATTTTTTTTCTATTAAATTCATTATTTTTTGTAAATGAATAAATTAAAAAAATAATTAATACAAGACAAGTAATTGCCGCTAAAAATAAATAAATATTGTTTCCATTTAATAAAAATTCCATAAAAATCACTCCATATATTGATAATTAATTACACTTGCTAAATATAAAGGAACAGTTTCAGCTCTGAGTATATTGCTTCCTAATGTTACTTTTTCAAAAGACATACTAACTAATTTTTCTTCTTCTTCATATGTAAGCCCACCTTCGGGACCTATCACTAATAATAGTTTAGCATAATCTTTATTTTTATTCAAAGCGTTTTTTAATGAATTATGTCGTTCAGTTGTTGAACATATATATTTTTTAGCTTCATATGAATCTAATTGCTCGATTGTTTTAATGTCTGTAATAGCAGGTATATCTACCCTTTTAGCTTGTTCGCTTGCTTCTTTGCAAATTCTGTTCCATCTAGCTAATTTATTTTCTTCTTTCCCTTTATTTATTTTGATTATACTATTTTTAGTGATTATAGGAATGAATTTTTTCACACCTAATTCTGTTCCCTTTTGAAAAATATAATCCATTTTTTGTTCTTTTAAAAGTGGGATTGCTAAAATGATTTCAACTTTATTTTTTTCTATTTCATCTTGTTGAAATTTTATTTTGAATCTTATGTTTTTATTTACATTTTCTATACTACATATATACACTTTTTCTTCATTTACTATTTCTACTTCATCTTCATTTTTCATACGCATTACTTTTGTTATGTGATGTATGTCATCATTTGAAAGAATAAAATATTCATTTTCTTTTATTTTTGAAAAATATCTTTGCATAAAATCCTCCTAATATTGTTTTAAAAATTGATATAAATTACTTGCCACTTTAGTTGGTAAAATTTCTTCTAAGTCAAGTAATGTTAATTCTTTTAATTTATTTATTGTTTTATATTTTTTTAATAGTTCTTCTTTTCGTTTAGTTCCAATGCCATCTATTGATTCTAATATACTTTCTAAACTTCCTTTACTTCTTAATTGTTTATGATAATTAATTGTAAAATTATGAACTTCATCTTGCATTCGTTCTAATAGATAAAAGACATTTGTTTTTTTGTCTATCATTATTTGTTCTATTGGGTCATTCGCTAATAAAGATTCTGTCGTGTGTTTCTTATCTTTCTTTAAACCAACGACAGGGATATCTAAATTTAGTGAATTTATCATTTCTCTTGCAACATTTATTTGACCTATTCCACCATCGACAATTATTAAGTCAGGTCTTTCCAAATCATTTTTTAAAATTTTAAAATATCTTCTATATATTACTTCTCTCATTGTATTGTAATCATCGTTTTTATCTATACTTATTTTAAATTTACGATAGTCATTTTTTGATGGTTTTCCGTTTTTAAATACAACCATACCTGAAACATTAAAGCTTCCAAAAAGGTTGGAATTATCAAATATTTCTATTCTATCTAATTTTTCTAATTTTAATAGTTGTTTTAATTGTTCATTTGCTTCTGTTGTTTTTTCTTCGTCTTTCAAAATTAATTCGAATTTTTCATCTAAATTTATTTTTGCATTCATGTTGGCCATTTCAACTATTTTTTTCTTTTCGCCTATTTGTGGTTTTCTTACTTTTATTTTAAGAAAATCTTCTAATAAATTGTTATCTACAATTTGAGGCACTAAAATTTCTTTTGGTAATATAATATCTTTTTGATAAAAATTAGCAATATATCTTAAGACTTCTTCTTCTATATCATCAACATAAGAAAATATATTTGAGTGTCTTTCTAAAATTTTACCATTTCTGATAAATAAAACTTGGATTCCTAAATATCCTTTTTTTTCACAATAACCAAATACATCAATATTGTGATTGTCTTTTATTTCAACTTTTTGTTTTTCTAAGATTATATTTATTTCATCTAGCATTATTTTAAGTTCTAAAGCTTTTTCAAAGTTTAATTTTTCACTTTCTTTTTGCATTTCCAAAGTTATTTTATCTGCTATAAATTTAGCATCACCTTTTAGAAACCTAATAATTTCTGCTTCCATTTCTTTTATTACTCTATTATCTTGCTTGTTTATACAATACCCTAGGCATTGTCCTATATGATAGTATAAACAAGGCTTTTTAGGATATTTGGCACATTTTCGCAGTGGATATATTCGATTTAATAAATTCACGACTGTACGGGCTGCTTTTGAATTAGGATATGGTCCATACATTCTATTATGTGATTTTTTTTTGTTTATGTTTCTAACTACTAATAGTCTTGGACTTTCTTCATCAGTTAATTCAATATATGGGTAAGTTTTGTCATCTCTTAACAATATATTATATTTTGGATCATATTTCTTTATTAGATTTAGTTCAAGTATTAGTGATTCTGTTTCACTGTTCACGACGATATATTCAAAGTCATATATTTCTGATACAAGTTTTGCTGTTTTACCAGTGTGTTTATTTTTAAAATATGAGTTAACTCTGTTTTTTAAATTTTTTGCTTTTCCTACATAAATGATATTATTATCTTTGTTTTTCATTAAATAACATCCTGGGTTTGTTGGAAGAAGCATTAATTTATTATTTAGATTTGGCATTTTTATCACCTTTTATTATTATGTATGTATTTGAACTAATCATAATTATTTCGTTTAATATTCCAATGTATGATCCAACCGTGAAATTATATATTATCCATAACAACGATGTAATAATACACGCTTTTACTAGTTGTTTTTTTGTTCCATAACAAACTGCAATTGTGTATATTAAAGATGCACATGCGGGTATTATGGAATAAATATTTGTATAAGTAAAAACCATTATCAATCCATATAAAATAGTTAGTGTTATAAAGTTAAAGTTTTTATCATCGTTTTTTAAAAACAAGATTGATCTTAACATATTTATTAAACTAATTATAAATGCTGATATACCATTTAGAAAAAAGTAATGGATAGCATAAAAAATTTGTGCATATAATTGAAGGGCTAAAACGTCGTTTTTCTTTTTCAAATGAAAACTAAATAAATTAAAAAGAAAAGCGCATAAACCAATAATTTGAATTATCATAATACCACCTTTTTTGATTATACCATAATTGAGATAAAAAAAAATATACGAATGTATACTTTTTTTAGTTTCCTAGTTGTTTAGCAACTTCTTCAGCAAAGTTTTCTTCTCTTTTTGCAATTCCTTCTCCAACTTTGTAACGAATCATGTCACTTATAGTTCCACCATTGTTTGCTACATATTGTTTAACAGTTTCTTTGTTTTCTGCTTTTACAAATATTTGGTTTTCTAAACAAACATCTTCGTAGTATTTTTTAACTTTTCCTACTAAAATGTTGTCTATTCTTTCAGCTGGTTTTCCTTCATTCAATAATTGTTCTCTGATGATTACTTTTTCTTTTTCTAATACATCTGTTGGAACATTTTCTTCTTTAACATATGTAGGTTGCATAGCAGCAGAGTGCATAGATACTTCTTTTGCTACTTCTTCATTTGCATTATCAACTATTGTTAATACTGCAATTTTTCCTCCCATATGAATATAAGAACCGAATGATTCACTATCTTTTTTAGATACTTTTACAAATCTTCTTAAAGATAATTTTTCACCTATTTTAGCTGTTTTATTAATAATTAAAGTTTCAACTGTTTCACCGTCTACTTCCAGAGCCAAAACTTGTTCAACTGTTTCTACATTACTATCAATAATAACTTTTAAAATAGAATCAACCATTGAAGTAAATTCTTCATTTTTTGCGACAAAGTCTGTTTCAGAATTAACTTCTAAAATTACTGCATTGTTACCTTCTGTTAAGATAGCTGCAATTCCTTCAGCTGCTATTCTATCTGATTTTTTAGCTGCTTTAGAAATTCCTTTTTCTCTTAAATAAGTCATTGCATCTTCGATATTAGCATTATTTGCTTCTAAGGCTTTTTTGCAATCAAGCATTCCTGCTCCTGACATTTCTCTTAATTCTTTAATTAAACTAGCACTTACCATAAAATTCTCCTCTTAAAATGAAAGATGATTATATAATCATCTTAAAAATTTATTTTAAAGCGTCTATTAATTCAGCTTTTTTCATTGTTGAATTAACTTTAACGTTTTTTTCGTTTGCTAAATCACGTAATTGTGTAACAGTTAGTTGTGTTAAATCTTGGGCTTCTTTTTTAACTTCAACTTTTGCTTCTGGTTTAATTTCTTTTTGTTCAGTTACAACTTCTTTTTCTTGTTTTACAAATGGTTTTCTATCTTCTCTTTTAACAAATTCTCTTTTTTGAAAATTAGGTTTAAAATCTCTACGATTATTTTTGAAATCTCTTCTTGGTTTTTCTTCTCTACGTTTTACTGATTCTACTGCTTTTTGCATTATATCAGAATCATCTTTAGTAGATGTAACATAGTCTACTAATGTTCCTCCAGCTGCTTGCACTACTGCATTTGCCATAACACCTGTAATTAATTTAACTGCTCTTACAGCGTCATCATTTGCTGGTATTACATAGTCAACCATATCTGGGTCACAATTTGTATCTACTATTCCAAATACTGGAATTTTTAATTTTCTTGCTTCTTTGATAGCAATTTCTTCTTTTGAAGGGTCTACTATAAATAATGCATTTGGAAGTTTGTTCATTTCTCTAATACCTTCAAGTAAATTGTTTAATTTATCGTATTCTTTTTTCAAACCAAATACTTCTTTTTTAGGTAAAACATCAAATGTTCCGTTTGCTTCCATTTTTTCGATTTCTTCTAATCTTTTGATTCTTTTTCTAATTGTTCTAAAGTTAGTTAAAGTTCCCCCTAACCATCTTTCTGTTATAAAGTAAGATTCAGATCTTAAAGCTTCTGTTTTAGTTGCTTCTTGAGCTTGTTTTCTTGTACCTACAAAAAGTACTTTACCACCATTACTAGCTATTTTGTTTAAAGCTGCATATGCTTCTTCAATTTTTTGAGCTGTTTTTTGTAAATCAATAATATAAATACCATCTCTTGATGTATAAATATATTCTTTCATTTTAGGATTCCATCTTTTAGTTTGATGACCAAAGTGAACTCCTGCTTCTAATAAATAATTCATTGACACTACTGCCATATTTCATTCCTCCTTTTGTTTGTTCCTCCGATTTATCAACTTTTTACACCACCAATTAAGGCACTAGACATAAAAATCAAAATCGTGTGTTTTGAAGCCATAATAATAATACCATATATAGTATGCTTTTACAATGTTTTTATATGTGTTTAAATAAAAAAAACATATAAATATGTTTATTTTTTAGTATTAAATGTTTCAAATGCTCTTAACACTTCTAATGGTAATGCAAATATTACGGTATTAGATTGATCACTACTTAAATCATTTAAAGTAGATAGAGTTCTTAAATGAAGTGCTCCTGGAGATTGCGACATTGTTTCCGCTGCAATAGCTAAATTATTAGCTGCTTCAACTTCACCTGCTGCTTTTGTAATTACTGCTGCTTTTTCTCTTTCAGCTTCTGCAACTTTTGCAATAACTCTTTTCATTTCTTCTGGTAGTGAAACGTCTTTTAATTCTACGTTTTCTACTTTTATTCCCCATGGATCAGTTTCTTTATCGATAATTTCACAAATTTTGCTTGATAAATTTTCTCTTTCAGTAAGTAATTCATCTAGCGTTACTGCTCCTACAATATTACGCATTGTTGTTTGCGCTAATTGACCAACTGCATAAAAGTAATTTTCAACTTCACATGTTGCTTTTGCAGCTTCAAATACTTTATAGTAAATAACTGCGTTTATTTTAATTGAAACGTTATCTTTTGTAATTGCTTCTTGTTCTGGAACGTCTACTGCTTTTGTACGAATATCAACTTTGTGATAAAACTGTACTATTGGCAATACGATTCTCCAACCTGGTTCTAAAATTCTAGTAAATTTACCAAATGAAAATAATACCCCTCTTTCATATTGGTTTATTTGCCTAACTGAAATCACTAAGACAAATATAATTAATAAAATTATTATCATATATCTTACCTCCTATGATAATTATATTACATTTTTTTAATATATACAATAATTTTTATTTTAAAAATCCATTTATTATAATGTTAGTTGCTTCCTCTTCGTTAAGACCCAAACTCATTAATTTTAATAATTGTTCTCCGGCTATTTTTCCTATAGTAGCTTCGTGGATTAATCTTGCTTCATAATGATTGGCTACTACTTTAGGAATTGCAGTTACTCTAGCATTGCCTTGTAAAATTGCGTCGCATTCACTATGGGCATAAGATTTTTTATTTCCTTCTAAATTAGAAATAAATTCTTGATAAGAGTTGTCTTTTGCAACAGATCTAGAAACTAAATGACAACTTGAATTTTCTTCTAGTTTTACATTAAAGGAAGTTTTTGTAATTTCGCTATTTTGAGTAATTATGTTTTCTCTAATAATTAAAGTTGAATTATCTTTTAATAGGGCATTAGTTACTCTATCGCTTTTACTAACTCCACTATATTGTGTTGTTTCCATTTTAAATGTAGCATTTTCTTCTAATACTACTTCTGTAGTTGGGTTAAGTATCTTCTTACCAGATCCTTTACCACATGCATAATGTTTTTCAATATATGAAACTTTTGCATTTTTTCCTATATAAAATCTGTGAATCCCACTATGCCCTGTTTTGTGATTTCCCTCATTGTGCACAGCACATCCTGCTTTTATTACTACCGATGAATTATCCCCAATATAAAAGTCATTATACACTAAATCATTTAGCCCACTATTAGATACAATAACAGGTATATTTAAAACTTTATTTTTTGCATTTTCTTCTACTATTATATCAATCCCTGAACAATCAGTTTTAGAATTTATAACAACTCCTTTATCGTTACATTTTTTTAATAGTTCACCGTTTCTTCTAATGTTGAATGCGCCTTTTTCTATTTCTTCAATTACCGATATTTTTTTTAATAAATCTAATTCGATTTCGCTTAATTCTTCAATCATACTAAAACACCACTTTTTTCTAAAGATTCATATTTTTCAATACTAACTATTTGTCCTTTTTTGATTAAAATTATTTTATCAGCATTTTTCATTATTTTTTCTTGATGCGATATTATTAATGTTAATCCTTGTTTTTCTTGTTTTATTTTTTTAAATAAATCAATTAATTCATTAAAACTCCATAGGTCTATTCCCGCTTCTGGTTCATCAAATATAGTTAGATCAGATGTTCTTGATATAACACCGGCAATTTCGATTCTTTTTTGCTCTCCACCTGATAAAGTATCATCTAGTTGTCTATCTATATATTCTTCATTTAGCCCGACTAATTTCAAATTATCTTTTGCTTGTTTTTTTGTTATGAAAGTTGGGCTTGAAATATTTAAAATATCATAAACACTTATTCCTTTAAATTTTATTGGATTTTGAAAAGCATAAGTTATTCCTATGTTTGCTCTTTCGTTTAATGTGAAATTAGTGATATCTATACCATCATATATTATCTTCCCACTTGTTTCTTTTACCAATCCAGCTATTATTTTAGCTAATGTTGATTTACCGCTTCCGTTTGGTCCTGTAATTACAATAAATTGGTTTTTTTCTATTTTTAAATTTATGTTGTTAAGAATCTTTTTTCCATTAACTTCATAATTTATATCTATTAATTCAATCATTTTTTACTCCTTACTAGTTTTTAATAATTGCTCCCATTTAGGGTTATTAAAGACATTGTTCTTAGTTACATTTATATGGCATTCTTTACATATGACTTTGTTTTTATTATTGCAATGACATACTTCGTCTATTTTAACAATATTTTTTATATAATTAAATAATTTTTCTTTTGTCTCGTCGGTAATATGTAAACTAATTGATTCTAAATCTTTTTTTGCATTATCTTTTGTGATATTTAAAACACTCGTCAAAAACAATTCAATTACATTTTCTTTTTCTACTAAATTAACGGCGATTGTCTCACCTTTTTTTAATAAAACAATTTCTCCGTATTTTTCATATTTAATTAATTCTAAATCTCTTAATTTATTTAATGCTTTTGTTATAGCGGCTTTTGTTATATTTAATTCAACAGAAAGATCGGTTACTGTTATTCTTTTTTTTAGTGATAATAAATAAATATTTTTTAAATGTTTTTCTAAAGATTTTGTTAATTCCATAATACTCCTTTTGTTAACTTAGGTTAACATATAATTATTTAAAAAGAACTAATAAAAGTTCTTATTTAATACACCTGGTGCGAGTGAAGGGACTTGAACCCCCATGCCGTAAAGCGCTAGATCCTAAGTCTAGTGCGTCTGCCAATTTCGCCACACTCGCGTGGTGGACCTTGCAGGACTCGAACCTGCGACCGTCCGGTTATGAGCCGGATGCTCTAACCAACTGAGCTAAAGGTCCAATTCCTTGGACTTTTTAATAATATCATAAATTTTTCACTTATGCAATAATTTATTAAAAAAAAATAAATTATTCTTAATGATTTATCATATTAAGTAAATTTATTTTAAAAATATCTTTATCAGTTGCTTGTTTAGACACCATTACACCTTTATATGTTACTAATTCAGATTGATGTCCTTCAGTCAATATATCATGAGGTTCTAGTATATTTAACATTATAATGTTTTCTTTATTATAAACTGTATACAACAATCTTATTTCACCATGAACTTTAGTAAATAAAATATCAGTTGGAAGTTTTAATTGATATGATGTTGTTTTTAACTCTTCATTTGTTGATACTACTTCACCTAAAAATTTTCCTTCTTTTAGTGATGGATAATATTCAAAATAAAGTTTTTTATATGCAAGCATATTATATTTTTTTAAAGAACGTTCTAATTTTTTGAATTCATTTTCATTTGTATATTCAAAAAAATAATTATTTTTCATGTTTATCTCCACACTTTTCTACCATAATAAAATGATATCACACAATAGATATAAAAGTCAATTACAGTATAAAAAAAAGACAAATTACATTTGTCTTCCTCCTGTTGAGTATTCTTGATCATAATCTATTTCTTCGGCAGCATAAGATGTCGAATAATCATTGTTTTCAACTATTTCAGCAACTGGTTCTTCTCCAACTATTTCCGAAATAACTTCTGTCTCTTCTAATGGTTCAAATACTGTAGTTCCAGTTGTATTTGGCGCAACATCAGTTGGCCCAGATGTTGTCGAACTACTTGTAGTGTTTTCAGTAGTTGTTGAACTACTTGTAGTATTTTCAGTAGTTGTTGAATTGTTTGTAGTATTTTCAGTAGTTGTAGTTGAACTACTTGAAGTAATCGTTGTATCTGTAACAGTCGGTGTAGTTGTTTCAAAACTTGTTTCTCCTTCAAGATCAGGAGCAACATCTACTTGACCATTCCAAATTTCCGGAAGATCACCACCATATTGTTCTTCTAATTCTTCTAATGTACTTCCTGTTCCAGTAGTAGTTGAACTTACTACATCACCAACCGAAACATTTCCTTCAGCTTCCAATTCTCCTGTTGTTGAATTTGTTACTGTATTTCCAGTATATACATCGTTATTTGCATATGCTTCTTCATTTAAAGATTCTTCCACATCTTCAATATCAGCTGTAGGGTCATTTAATAGATCATTTTCTCCGTCTCTTTTGAAGTAATCATATTCACCAAGTTCTATTCCTAATAAATATTCGTTATATTGATCAGTTAATTGTCTTCTAATATCTTCTGACACTGACATTATTTCTATTGTTCCATCTTCTAATTCAATAGTTACATCACCTGTGTATCCGTCGTTAACAGAAGAAATTACATTTATCTCCATTTGGCTTTGATTATTTCTCGTTTGTAATCCAGTAGCAGTTGTATATAATTGATTTATACTATTGCAAGCATCTCCATTTTCATTAACATAATAAGCTAAAACTTGATCATTTATTTCTAAATCAAAATGATTATTATATACAAAACTTTGAAGTGCAACAACTGTAGCTATTTCACTTTGATCTAAACCTATAGAATATTGGAATTTTTCAAAGATTAAATTATTATATTCTTTTTGATAAAGAGTCATATCTGAAGTGTCATTCTTTTGATATGCTTCTACATAATCTCTAGTTATATCTTCTAATTCAGCTAAAAATTCTTTATCTTCACCTTCGAATAATTCAGAAAAAGATAATACATTTCCATATAATGCAGCTTGAGTACTAGCATTTAACATGGTTTCATTTGCATCTGAATAAGCAGTAGTAATCTTATCTGAATATAAATCGGTTGCATCTGCATCATTTAATGGATATACCATTAAAGTAGTAGCTTCTTCACCACTCATATCATATCCATTTTCTTTTATGTTAGATATAAAAGAATTTACTCTATCTACTTCTTCTTGATTATTTGTTATGAATTCACTTTGTAAATCTTCTGCTGTTACAACTATAGAATTATTTTCAATTTCGTCTGTATCTTTTGATTTAAATAATCCATTTGTGCAACCACGCATTGTTCCTGCTAAGATAACACCTGCTCCAACTAATGCGGCAGCTTTTAAGAATTTTTTAAATTTAGATGGTTTTTTTGTTTGTTCTTGTTCTTGCTCTTCTTCCAATTCTTCTTCCTCAACAGCTGAATTATCTTCAACGTTAGTTGTTACTGGAGTAGGTGTAGATATAACATTTACACCTGTTTCAGTTCCATTGGTAGTTGCTACTGGAGTAGGAGCAGATATAATATTTACATCTGTTGTAGCTCCATTATTAGTTCTTTGATTTGCATTACTTGGAACCACTATTGGTCCAGGCGCCGGATATACAAGAGTCACTGGTTTTTCTACTGTTTGCTCTTTTGTTTTTGTCAAACTATCTATATACGCAATATATTTATCTACTTTTTCATTATATGATCTTAATTCTTCAGTTGTAAGATAATTTGTGTTTTCTAATTTTGCTAATAATGATTTTATCTTTTTTAAATCCGTTGAATCTTTAGAATCTATTGAACTAACAATAGCTTTATTAAAAGAATCACGAACAGTTTCACTTGTTACTTGTTTAGCCATTTAATTCACCCCTATTTTTCTACTTTTTGAACTATTGAATAACCTTGATTTAATAAATCTTGATCATCGCAATCGCTCCATTGATAATCTTCTGTACCTTCAATAAGTGTACGAGTTCTTGATTGATAATATGTTGTTGAACTTGTTGTATACACTGGTTCTCTTGTAACTATTTGTTCATAACCAATAATAACTTGTTTTTCAGTATATGTAGGCGTAACTACAGTTTCATATGCAGTACAAGTTTCAACTAGAACTTTTTCTCGTTTATAAACATTATATATGTTATATAAACCATCCCCACATCCTGTACAACTATAGTCTATACCTGATGAAAGCCATTGATATTTAACTGTGTCTGAATCCGATAAAGATCCATAATATTTATAACTAGTAGATGAGATAGCCCATTCAGTATATTGATAACTTGTACTTGTTGTTGAACATATAGTTGTAGTTTCAGACCCTGATTCAACTAAATATGTTTTATATATAGGTTTAGTTGGATCATCTGCAGTAGTTACATTGTAACCAATTAATGTTTGTTCACTACGAACTTCCGTATTAACATCAGTTAAATCGTTTTCAAATAATTGAGTAGTTGTAAAACTTCCCCAACTTGACCAATCACTATAATAACCGTCAGTTACTTTTAAGTATTGACACTTATATTCTACTGGTTCATCTGGAGTTGTTGGTTCATCTGGAGTTGTTGGCACCGATGGTGTTGTTGGTATAGTAATACTTGGTCTTGTTACACTTTCTTCTTCTTTTTCACATATAAATGTAGAACAGTAGTCATAACATCCCATGTAAACTAAAATATAATCTTGATTATCTGAACATGATAAGTAAACTTTCATAACATATTCATTTTCATATTTAGTTACTTCAACATAAGATAAATTTTCATCACATTTATTATTATTTGAATCAACAAATGTTACTAGTAATTTTTCACTTAACATTTCTCCTAATGTTAACGTTACTGAATCACCTACTTCTTCTGGTAATCTCTCTAAAGTAAAGTAATCTTTTGCCGCATCTTTCATAATAGTCAAATTATCATTGAATATTTGATTTTTAAAAGGATCAATCGATTCATTAATAAATGATTTGGTTGGAAAAATCCACATTAATAAAAATATAAAAAGTAATATAAATAAAAACTGTATAATTGTATTTTTTAACGAAATACTTGTTCTTTGTTCATCGCTATACATATACATTCCCCCTTCGTTTTATGCCAGTTATACTAACATATTTATTTTTATTTGTCAAATAGTCATTTTAAGTCAATTAAAACAACGGTTAACCCCTGATTATAATAATAAGTTTTATATTCTAAAACTTTCTTATTTTCTTTTAATGTTTGATGTGTCGCTGCTTTAATTACTCCGCTTCCAATACCGTGAACAATTGATATAAACGGTTTTTTTAATTTTATATTTTCTTTTATAAAATCATTAATTGCAAGTGCAGCTGATTGTCTATCATATCCATGCAAGTCTAATTTAGGTAAATTATCAACAAAAATTATATCATTTAAAGATTTCACTATATTTACTCATCTCTTCTAAAGTTCTAACAGAGTTTCTTCCACCAATATACTTTGTAGATACAGCGCCTGCTATATTTGATATTTTTAAAATTGTTTCAATATCATATTTTTTAGAAATCCCATAAGTGAAAGCCCCATGAAAAATATCTCCAGCTCCAGTTGTATCAACTGCATTTGTATTTAAAGAAGGCATTATTTTAATAACTCCATCCTTCTTATACAAACAACCTTTTTCTTCTAGGGTTACAATAATATTATTACTAAATAACTTTTCTAAGTTACCGTATAAATTAGCATAAGTACTATTGTCTTCTTTGTTTGTTTTTATTTGTGATAATTCTTCGGCAAAATTTAATGAACAAACTAAATAATCAACTATTTTGCTTAATTCAATAATTTCTTTTGTTGTTCGACTTGCATCAATAATAGAAATAGCATTTGGATATCTTTCAATCATTTTTTTTGATAGTTCATATTCTTGTCCATCAATCAAAATAATATCCGGTGTAAAATCTAATTTAACATCATTCATAACTATTGTATTTGGGCGATATGTAAGTATTGTTCTCGAACCATTTGTTTGATTATTAATTATAATACTTGAAGTAGTTTGGTAATTTTCTTTTTTTTCTATATATTTAGTATTAACATTAACACTTTCTAATTCAGAAATTATTTGTTCACCATAGAAATCTTTACCAACTATTCCTAGAAAAGTAACATCTGCATTCCATTTTCCTAAAAGATACGCGGCTGTGCAAGCAGGTCCTCCTCCATTTTCAATTTTATTATTAACCCTATTTTTAGTGTTTTCTACAATAAAATTTTCAACTGGAAAGGTAATGTCATATGCAGCATGCCCGATACTTAGTATTTTCATATTACCACCTAATATAATTTTACCACAAAATAAAAAAAAAGTAATTAAAATATTACTTTTCTTCTTTTAAAAC
>JAWXUI010000013.1:0-25837 GCA_044432805.1 Mycoplasmatota bacterium
TCTATTATAATATATTCTCCGGTAGGTAATTTAACTTCCAAATCTAATAGGGATTTTTTATTATCTTTAGTATTACCCATATGTTCAATATTTATAAAATTAATATCTTCTTGTTTTATTTTTATATTTATTATTTCGCTTATTAATTTAGCTAATATTTCTTTTTGCTCTGTAAAGAACTTTTTAAACACAACATCATATGTTAATCCTCCAAATGTTTTTATATTTTCTATAAACTTTCCTCTTTTCTTATTATTTTTATCCCAAATAAATGATACTTCACAAAGTTTATATTTCCTTTTTATTTTAAATTTTTTTAATTACAATATTTATAAAAAATATCTAAATAAAAAAATAGTTAAAAAACTATTTTTAAAAAAGTGTTAATTGATTAGATTCATCCATACCTTTTAAAATACCCATACTTCTCATTTTATCTAAAACAGTAGTAGATATCTTAGCTCTTTTTTGTAAATCTTCAATACTAATAAAATTACCTTTTTCTCTTTCAATTATAATATTATTAGCAACTGTATCACCAAGTCCCTCAATTGTACTAAAAGGCGGTAAAATTGTTTTTTCATCTAACACTTTAAAAGTATGTGAATCACTATTCATTAAATCTATATTAGCAAACTTTAATCCTCTAGCAGTCATTTCAAGCGCTAATTTCAAACATTCTAAAACTGCATTTTCTTTGTTAGTAGCTTCATAACCTTTGTTAATTATCTCTTTTATTTTTTCTTTAATTGGTTCATAACCTTTAATCATTGTTTCAATATCAAAATCTACTGCTTTAGTAGAAAGCCAAGATGCATAAAAATATTGAGGATAATGAACTTTATAATAAGCAATTCTAAAAGCTGACATTACATAAGCTGTGGCATGTGCTTTTGGGAACATGTATTTTATCTTGCGACAAGATTCAATATACCATTCTTCTATCCCAGCATCTTTCATCTCAGCTGCAAATTCTACCCAAGCTGCTGGATCTTTACTAGCTCTTCCTTTACGAACAAACTCCATTATTTTAAAAGCTTTAATTGGTTTCATTCCTTTAAACATTAAATAAACCATGATATCGTCACGACAACCAATTACTTCTTTAAACTCAACGACTTTATTTTTAATTAATTCTTGAGCATTTCCAACCCAAACATCAGTACCATGAGAAAGACCTGATATTTTAATTAATTCTGCAAAAGTTGTTGGTTTAGTTTCATTTACTAATGCAATGGTAAAGTTAGTACCAAATTCTGGAATACCTAATGTACCAGTTTCACACATTATTTGTTCTTTAGTAACATTTAATGGTTCTGGAGATAAAAAGATATCCATTGTTTTTTTATCATCTAAAGGAACATCTGTTACATTTTGACCAGACAAATCTTGAATAAGTCTTAATTGTGTAGGATCAGAATGACCTAAAATATCTAATTTTAATAAATCTTGATCGATAGCATGGTAATCAAAATGTGTTGTTCTCCAAGCGGATTTAACATCATCTGCCGGGAATTGAAATGGTGTAAAATCAGATACATCCATATAATCCGGAACTACAACTATTCCACCTGGATGTTGACCAGTTGTTCTTTTAACACCGGTACACCCTTTTGCTAATCGTTCAATTTCAGCAGTTCTTTTAGAAATGTTTTTTTCTTCGCAATAACCTTTAACAAAGCCAAAAGCTGTTTTATCAGCAACTGTACCAATAGTCCCTGCGCGATAAACGTTATCTTCTCCAAATAAAACTTTAGTATAATCATGTGCAGCTGCTTGATTTAAATCAGAAAAATTTAAGTCTATATCGGGAACTTTATCTGCATTAAAACCTAAGAAAGTGGCAAATGGCATATCATTTCCTTCTTTTTTCATATCAGCATGACACTGTGGACATGTTTTACTTGGCAAATCAAAACCACTCAAATAAGTATTAGCCAAAGGAACACCATCTATTTCAAATATACTATGGTGGCATTGACTACAAACATAGTGTGAAGGAAGTGGATTTACTTCTGTTATTCCCATCATAGTCGCAACAAAAGAAGAACCAACAGAACCTCTTGAGCCCACAATATATCCATCATCATTAGATTTTTTTACTAATTTTTGCGATATTAAATATATAACGTCAAATCCTCCGCCGATAATTCCACCTAGATTTTTAGTTAATTGTTTTTCGACATCTTCTACATTATCAGCAATTAATTTTTCTTTTATAACATTTTTTACTGATTCATATCCATTTCTTATTGTTTTATTTAATTCACTAGAAAAATCATCTGGATATTTCTCTTTTAAGATATTTATAATACTATCACCATATAATTCTTTAGCAATACGTTCTTCAATATTAAAAGGTAGCGGATTACCATATAGTGAAAATGCTTTATCATAAACTAAGTCAGTTACTATTTGTTGTGAATTTTCTATTCTAGGAGAAAATGGAACTCCATAAGTCTCAATTATAACTTCTACAATTTCTACACTATCAGCTATTTTATTCGTATTTAAAACAACTATTTCTTTTCTTGTTTCTTCATCTAAAAATTCAAAACATTCTAACATATTTTGTGTAGTTCTAAAATGATTAGAAGGAATTGATGTAATATTTTTTCTAGCTAATGGATGTCTTCCTCCACCAGGTACTTTTTGATTTACAATTATCTCACGAAATATTTTTTCATCTTTTTCAATATGATGAACATCCCCAGTTGCAACAACTATAATTCCTGTTTCTTTACCTATTTTAACTATTTTTTTAACATGTTCTGTTAATTCATATTTACTTCCAAAATCTCCGGATTGTAATAAGTGGTCATAACATTCAAGTGGTTGTACTTCTATATAATCATAAAAAGACATTATATTAGTTAATTCATCATCAGCTTTGCTTCTTGCTTCTATAAAAACTTCTGATTCATAGCATCCACTTCCAACCAAAATACCTTCTCTTAAATTTTGAATTTCACTTCTTAATATTCTTGGTGTTTTATATAAATATTTAGTACTTGCAAGAGATATTATTTTAAATAAATTTTTTAATCCAACTTTATTTTGCACTAAAAGGTTAACATGATATGATCTACCATATTTATGAATTTCATCTTTTGATACTAAATTGTTTAAATCATTTATTGTCTCAAAATTTCTTTCGTCTAATTTTTTTAACATTTTATGAAAAACTAAACCGGTACCTAATGCATCATAATCAGCTCGGTGATGAGAATCTTCATCAAATGATACATTATATCTTTTAACTAAAGCAGATAAACTATGTCTAGCAAAATTATTATCTAGTGTTCTTGATAATTCTAAAGTATCAATTAAAGTATTTGTATATTCACCTAAATTGTATTTTTTATAAGCCATTTGTAAAAATGATAAATCAAATTTAGCATTATGCGCTACCATAGGAAAGTCGCCAAACCATTCGATAAATCTTTTTACGGCATTTTCTTCGTTGTCTTTATCTATTAAATCATTATCTGTAATTCCTGTTAATTCAGTTATTTTAGCAGGTAAATTTCTCCCTGGATTTACTAGTTCGTTAAAGGTATCAAGAACTTCTCCATCTTTTATCTTAACAGCACCTATTTCAATTATTGAATCTTTACCAGCCGCATTAAATCCTGTTGTTTCAAAGTCAAATATAACATAAGTATTTTCTAATAATTTAGAATCATTTGGTCTAATAACGATATTTACCGTATCATCAATCATTGTTAATTCTGTACCGTAAATAACTTTAAATTTATCTTTTTCTTCTACACCTTTATTTAAATCACATACTAAATGATATGCATCGGGAAAAGATTGTGCTCCATTATGATCTGTTATAGCAATTGCTTTATGACCCCATTTTTTTGCTTTTTTAATCAAACTTTTTACATCACATATACCGTCCATTTGACTCATTTTAGTATGAGTATGAAGTTCAACTCTTTTTTCTTCTTCTAGTTCTGTTTCTTCCCATAGTATTTTTTCTAATTTATTTATATCACTGATCATTAAAACAAGTTCTTTTGTATAAGCATCATCTTTTACATTACCTCTTATTTTAATCCAATTTCCTTTTTTTACATCTTTTAAAACACTTAATAATTCATCTTCTGAATTTATAAACATTTTTGCGTATATACTGTCTGTATAATCTGTTATTTTTAATGTTAATATTTTTAAATCAGTTTTTGTATTTCTAACATCTATATCATCAAATATATATCCTTCAACTACTATACTGTTTTGTGCAACTAAAACATTATCAATTGTAACAACATCTGTATTAATCATTCTTCCATATATTACTTCTGGATTATCTGATTTTGTTTTATCTTTTCTTTCATATTTTGGCTTTTCTACTTTTGTTTCTTGTTTCACTTCTTCTTTTATAACCATTTGTTTTGGTTTGCTTATTTCTTCTGTTATTTCTTTGTTTATTTCTTTATTTATAACTATATTAAAGGAACAATCAAACCCTGCTTTAGTTAAGTTTTTTTCTAATATTTCTTTTATCGAATTAAATTTATTTTGTTCAGCTATATTACCTACTTCAAATAATATTTGGTTATTAGATATATTAATTTGTTTATTTTCAAACATTTTTAATAATGGTGATTCTTTTGATAATTCATTTAAAAAGTAATTGTAATATTCTTGTATATTGTTTTTATTTATACATTTAAAAATAACAGAAACTTTTTTTACTGTTTTAAAAGATTTTTCTAAATTATCTTTAAAAATCAAATAGATGTTTAGTGGCAATGTATTTTCATTTTCTATTATAAAATTATAAGAATCCATTTTTTTATTTGCAACAATTCTATTTAATTTAGCATTTATAAAATATTCATAATGGCTTTTTTCTAAATTAATTTGCTTTAATAAAATTTCTATTTTGTCTTGCATACTACCACTCATTTCTAAAAATAATTATACTAAAAAAAACTATAAAAATATAGTCTTGACTTTTATTTATATATGTTAATTAATAATGTAGAGTTTTTTAAACAATTTTAATCATTCTTTAAAACAAATACAAATCTATCTCTATTTTGTAAATCCTTCTTTACAATCACTTTACTATCAGGAAAATATAATTTAGCATACTTAACTATTTCTTCAGCTTGTGTATGCCCTATTTCAAACGCTAAAATAGCTTTTTTATTTAAATAATTATTTACATTTTTTAGTATTTCTTTATAAAAATATAAACCGTTATCATCAGCATACAAAGCCAAATGAGGTTCATTATTTTTTACTAAATCCATTATGTCTTCATCATAATCAATATATGGTGGATTAGAAACAATAACATCATATTTATGATTAATATTAGAAAACAAATCAGATTCGATAAAATTAATATCAACATCGTTTAATAAAGCACTTTCTTTAGCTAAAGATAATGCTGTTTTAGAAATATCACTTGCATCAATAGTAGCATTCAGTTCTTTTTTTAAACTAATTGCTATACACCCACTTCCAGTGCATAAATCTAACAAATTAATATTTTGTATATTTTGTTCTTTAATATACTTCATTAAATAATCAACTAATTCTTCAGTTTCAAAACGAGGAATCAAAACATCTTTATTTACTAATATCTTATTGCCAAAAAAATTAGTATGGCCAACAATATATTGAACTGGTATACCTTTTTCTAAAAGTTTATACGCTTCATCTATATTACCATCATAATATTTTTTCAAATACTCAACATCACTCATTATTCACCACGAAGTTTACGTGCTTGATCTTCTGTAATTAAAGCTTCAATAATTTCATCCATTGCTCCATCCATAACACGATCTAATTGTTTTGTTGTAAACCCAATTTGATGATCAGTAACTCTATTTTGTGGATAATTATAAGTTCTTATTTTTTCAGAACGATCTCCAGTTCCTATTTTATTTTTACGTTCTGCACCAATGCTTTCTTCTTGTTGTCTAGTTTTTAAATCAAAAAGTCTTGTTTGCAATATTTTAATAGCCTTTTCTTTATTTTTTATTTGTGATCTTTCTGTTTGTGAATAAACAATTAACCCAGTTGGTACGTGCGTAAGTCTTACAGCTGAATCCGTAGTATTTACACCTTGACCACCACATCCACTAGCTCTTGTAACATCAATTCTAACTTCACTCATATCTAAATCAAAATCAACTTCTTCAGCTTCTGGCATTACTAAAACAGTAGCGGTAGAAGTTTGAACTCGACCATTACTTTCGGTTACTGGAACTCTTTGTACTCTGTGTGCTCCTGAATCATATTTTAATTTAGAATAAACATTATCACCTTTAATTAAAAATTCTATTTGTGAAAAACCACCAGCAGTTCCATCTATTGAACTATAAATTTCTGTTTTCCAACCACTTTTTTCTGCATATCTTGTATACATACGATATAAATCACCGGCAAATATATTAGCTTCGTCTCCACCAGCAGCTCCACGAATTTCAACAATAACATTTTTTCCATCATTAGGATCTTTTGGTAATAATAAAATTTCAAAAGTAGCTTCTAAAGTATTTAACTCTTCTGTTAATTGTTCAACTTCTTCTCTAGCAAATTCACCTAATTCAATATCTTTAATTAAATCTTTTGCTTCTTCGATTGCTGTTTTTAATTCTTTATATTTTAAATAAGCATTGTACGCTTCACTTAAAGACGATTGTTCCTTATTAAGTTCCATTGTTTTTTTTATATCCGACAACGTTTCTGACTTCATCAATTCTTCTTGTATTTCTAAATATCTTTTTTCTATTGCCATTAATCTTTCTATCATTTTATTTCCTCCATTTAAACTACGCTAAATTATACTATAATTTTATGCATTAAGCAACAAAAAATAAGCATAATACGCTTATCTTAATTTTTTGGTGTTTTTATTTTTTGAGAAGAAAATGAATCATCTTTTATTTTGCAAGACAATCTTTTTAATTGTTCAGTGGTAAATAAATTTAAATTGATATATTTTAATAAATCTTCCATACCTTCTATATTACATAACCTATTTATATCATCAATAGACCAAGTCATAAAAATATATTCTAATAATGTTATCTTCTCATCTAACAAAACATCTATTCCATCATGATCAAAGGGTTTTGTCAAAATAGAATTCAGAATATTAGGTTTTAATATCGAAATAATTTCTAAAGCTTTAATAACTAGTACTGGTGATGTCAAACCATTAAAAACATTCCCTTTGAAAAATTCTTGACTTGTTAAATAAGGTATTTCATTAATCGCGGCCATATATGTATAAGAATAATCTGTATGAAGAGCCGCAAATAAAATGTTGTTTTCGGCCTCATCTTCATTCGATGATTGACTTATATTTTTAATTGCATTATAAACTTTAACTGATTCTAAACTTTCTAAACATTTATCTTTTTTTTTTAAAGTCCAAAAATAACTTTTTTCACAAATTTCATACATTTCTTTATTTCCAACAGCAAGAAAATATCTAGCAAAAGAATGTATTATATTATTCTTATCACTGTCCCTTAACAAAATATCAGAACCCTTTATTTTTTTAGCTAATTCTAAATGTGTCATAGTGACCTCCTGGTAATTTATAATAATACAAAACTATATTTTAGTCAACAAAAAAACGATTAGTCTTCTTCTAATTCGTCTTCTTCAACTATAGTTAGATCCCCTAAATCATCTTCAGTATCTAACTCATCAACATCAGAGTTAACTTCAATCTCTGAATCATCTTCTGTTTCTTCAGCTTCTTCGATTTCTTCTATTTCCTCTTCATCGATTTCTTCTATTTCTTCTAATTCTTCTAAATCTATATTTGCTTTATGATTAAGCGCTAAATCCCATTCACCGCTTTCAAGCAAAATAAATCTTTTGTCCAAAGTAAGTGAAGTATAATAATCACCTATTTTTTCTGCATAATCACTTTCTGAAAAAGAAAGTAATTCACATATTTTTTTAAAAATACTTGGTGTATTTAATCCTTTTTTTTCTTCTTTTAAAATCAATCCAGTTAAATCAGTATAAGATAGAATTTCTATCTCCTCTTTTGTCATTTTTTTCAAACTCATAAATTTCCTCCTAAATTTCTATTTTATAATATGCATCTTTTTATTTTTTAACACTTACATTTTACTAGGAATATCTATTGCTAGTAAGTTACATGATTGTTTAATAATATCAAGTGTTAAAGATAAAATATACATATAATCATTTTTCTTATCTTGTTCTTCGTTTGCTAAATGATTATTTTGATAAAATATATTACAAACAACAGATAAATCATAAACATATTCCGCTAATATATTAGGTTTTCTTTCAATATATGCCATATTTAATTTACTTGCGAAATTCAATATTTTCATTCTTAAATCTCTATCAAATTTATTATATATATTATTTGATAAATTATGCTCGATTTTATCAGTTATTTTATCAATTCTTAAATATGTATATAAAATATATGGTCCAGTCTTTCCTGTAACCTCTGAAAACTTATTTAAATCAAAGATATAATCTTTTTTTCTAAAATTAATTAAATCTGCAAATTTTATAATCGAATTAACAATTATATCTAAATCTTCTTCAGACATTTCTTTATTTGTTTCTTTTTTACTAACAAAAATCTCTTTTGCTTTTACAAATAAACTTTCTAACTTAGGATTATCACCATTTCTAGTTTTATATGGTTTTCCATCAATACCATTAACAGTTCCAAATCCTAAAAATTCTAAATTATTATAATTAAATAAATTAATTTTATCAGATGTTCTAAAAACTTGTTCAAAATGTAACTCTTGTCTATTATCAACAACATATAAAATATGGTCAGGATTGAAATCTTGTTTCCTTTGATATATAGCCGCTAAGTCAGCAGTTGAATAAAGATATGCACCATTGCTTTTTTGAAATACTAAAGGCGGCATTGGTTTTTTATCAGATTCTAATTTAACATCAATTATTTTAGCACCTTCACTATCAACTAAATGATTTGAAACTAAAGGTATTAAATGTTTTATATAATTAAAAGCATCACTTTCTCCATAATAATAATCAAAACAAGCACTTAAATAATCATAGTTTTTCTTTATATCAGGAACTGAAACTTTTAAAATAACATCAAAATATTTTTTATATTCAACATTTCCTTCTTGTAACTCTTTTACGATATTAGCACACTCTTCTTTAATTGATTCGTCAACCTTACAAAGAGCACTCATCTCTGGATATATTTTATCTAAAAATTTAATATCAATACTATCTAGAGAAATATTATATTTTTTTATTCCATATATTACTTGACCAATTTGTAATCCATAATCACCTAAATGTGTGTCACTTATTACTTTATTACCCATATAACTAACAATTCTTCTAATACTTTCACCAACAATAGCTGAACGCATATGACCAACATGTAAAGGTTTTGCTACATTAGCTCCTCCAAAGTCAACAACATAAGTTTCATTACTTTTATTTAATCCATAATTAATATCAGTTTTTACTTTTGAAAGTTCTTCATTTATAAAATTATCGCTTACAGTTATATTAATAAACCCTGGTTTCACTAATTCTATTTTTTTAAAATAAGTAGAAAAATTTTCTAAAGAATTTAAAGTATTTACAAATTCTTCACCTAATTCCATTGGATTTTTATTAAAAACTTTACTTAATCTAAATAAATCATCACATTGAAAATCACATAAATCTATCCTGTTAGAAATAATAATTCTAATATTTGATAATTCATATTCTTTTAATGTTTCTAAAAATATTTCTTCTATTTTTTGTATCATATTATTTCCATTCCAATCTATAAAAAACTTTTTCTAAATCTTGCATATATTCAACTTCTATTTTATTTTCTAATATATCTAGTCTAGTTGTTTTTATATTTATTAAAAATTCGTTATTAAGTTCTTTTAATAAATAACTATTTTTTGTATTTTCATTTAATCTAAATATCAAACTCATTTTAAATTCACTATTTTCTCTATTAAGGATTAAATCTTTATCAATCGTTATTTCATTTTTTATGTCTTTTTCAAAAAATATAATTTTATTTTTTTGCTTTAAACCAACACAATTATTTAAAAATTGTTCATCATCCCTATAAATAATTGTACTTATTTTAACCTTTGACATAACGCCTCCAAATAGATAACCTTAACTGAGCGTAATTATAACATCAATATTATAATAACACAATAGTTTTTTTATCAATTTCACGGAAATTTTAGAAATATTATTGAATAAATTTTTTTTATTATTGAATAATAACATTAGAGGCGAAATATGAAAAGATTATTAAAATTTATAAAATACGGATTTTTATTTTGTTTATTACTTTTAGTTGGATATGGAAGTTTATATTTAATTGCATTGTTTAAAACACCCCTTGTAATAACTTCAACTAATTCATATATACTATATGATAATTTAGAAAATACTTATAATGGATTTAATAATGAGTGGGTATCAATTGATGATATTAGTCAATATTTAATAGACGCTACAATAGCTATAGAAGATAAAAACTTCTATGAACACATTGGATTTGATTATTTACGAATGGTAAGTGCTGTTATTACTAATTTAACAGCTGGAGAAACATTACAAGGAGCTTCTACAATAACCCAACAATATGCGAAAAATTTATTTTTAACGTTTGATAAAACTTGGAGTCGAAAAATTGAGGAAGCCTGGCTTACTATTCAAATAGAAACACATTATTCAAAAGATGAAATTTTAGAAGGCTATTTAAATACAATAAATTATGGTGGAGTATTTGGAATAGAAAACGCTAGTAAATATTATTTTAATGTATCTGCAAGCGAACTTACTTTAGCCCAAGCCTCTATGTTAGCAGGAATACCAAAATCCCCTTCTAATTACTCTCCTTTATTAAATAATGAAAATGCTATTAATAGGCAAAATACGGTTTTATATTCTATGGTTAATAATAATTATATAACAAATGATGATATGAACGAAGCGTTAGTTGAAGAACTTGTTTATACGACTTACGAAGAAGATTATTTGAAAACACTTAATTATTATCAAGATGCTGTTTTAGAAGAATTAAGCACGATTACAACAATTCCTGATTCGTATTTATCAACAGGAGGTATAAAAATTTATACCAATTTAGATATGGATTCCCAACAAATATTAGAAGATAATATTGATGAATACTTAGAAGGAGATTTACAAGTTTCTGCAATTATGATGACACCTGATGATGGTAAAGTTATTGCATTAGTTGGAGGAAGTGATTATTCAACAACGCAATTTAATCGCGCAACTGCTTCTAGTAGACAAATAGGCTCCACGATAAAACCATTTTTGTATTATTCAGCCTTAGAAAGTGGTTTTACTGCTAGCACGACTTTTATAAGTGAAGAAACAATTTTTGTATTTGATGAAGATCAAACATATAGCCCTAGTAATTTCAATAACAAATACGCTGATGACTCTATCAGCTTAGCCGCTGCTATAAGTTATTCTGATAATATTTATGCCGTAAAAACACATATTTTTTTAGGTGAAGAAACTTTAGTCGACATTTCTTCTAGAGTTGGTCTATCAAATAATTTCCAAGCTCTTCCTTCACTTGCTCTTGGAGCTCAAGAAACAAGTTTAATGGATTTAGTAAATGGTTATTCTGTACTCGCAAACGAAGGAAATAAAGTTGAACCTTATTTTATTACTAAAGTTGAAGATATGTATGGTAATTTATTATATGAACATATTGAAGAAGAAGAACAAGTATTAAATAGTAGTTTAGTGTATGTCTTAAACGAATTATTAACAAATTGCTACAATGTAAATTTTATCGATTACAATTATCCGACATGCACTAATATAATACCTAATATAACTAATACTTATGCCATAAAAACAGGGTCAACTAATAGTGATTCTTATATTGTTGGTTATAATAAAAGTGTTTTATTAGCAGTTTGGAATGGATATGATGATAATACATACCTTTCCACGCAAGAAGGTATTATAAATAAAAATATTTGGGTACAAACTATGGAAGAATATTTTTTAGACAAAGAAGATTTATGGTACGATACACCTCAAAATGTCGTTGCTGCTTTTGTTGACCCTATAAGCGGAGAAGTAAATAACAATGAAAATTCAGTATTTCTTTATTATATTAAAGGAACTGAGCCTACAAGTGATAATAATCTTGATTCTTTAATACCGACTATAAAAGTAGAATAAAAACAGATATAAATATCTGTTTTTTAATTAGTACAAATTTCAATATATTCATATAAAAATTGGTTATAACTATAATCGTAAGTTATCTTTATACAACCATCCCATATTTCTCCTGTTGAAGCATCTGTTATATCACTATTTTCTAAAATTCCTTCATCTCTCAAAGTTTCTAGTTCTAAATAATTACTTTTATCTTTATTCAATATTCCGCCATTTTCAATAACCCACTGTCTAGATGCATCTTCTATAGCTTTCAATTGAACGCTATTTATTCCGCTACTAGCATTATCAAAAACATCTGTCATGGAAACAACTGCGATTGTTCCTATTAATGCTATGATTGTCAATACAGCTAAAAGTTCTATTAATGTAAACCCCTTTTTCATTTTTCACCCTCTTATAAGAATTATATCATAAAAAAAATAGATTTCTCTACTTTTTATAAATATATTTATAGGTAACGCTTAACCCTAAAGTTGAATCATTATAAATTTCTTCTAATGTCATTCCTAAAGTAGATTCTAATTCTTCTTTTGTTACAGCTTCATCTAAGATATCAAATGAATAAATATCGTATTGAATTCTATAACTTGAATAAACATCAATTACTTCAGTTCTATAACTTGAATTTTCACTTGTAAGTGAACTTTCCTCTTTATATGAACTCCAAGATGTATATTGCGTTACTTCGCTGTCTTTTATCGGATAAGAAGATGTCGCAACTGAGCGGTAAGAACCATATGTTCTTTTTTCACCATTATACCAACGATACATTGTATCTTGATATCTATACATAGTTACTTTATCACTACTTTTTTCAGTATATTCTTCTCCCGGTTGATCAACACAATATTCTCCACTATTATAATATATTTTTTCTCCATCTTCTTCATAATACCATTGATATGCTTTTGAACTCTTTATTGTTCTATAATCGTATTCAGTTGGATAATCAATTGACCAATCTGACCATTCAGTATCTACAGCCGTACTAGTATCTTTAGTGGCATATCCTGATGGTTGCTCAGTAGATAACGCAGAATAACTACCACCGTTATCTCTATAAAATTTCCATTGTTGATCTTGATACGAATAATAATTTTTAGTAAGTTGTTCAATATTTGTTATAACTGCTTGATCAGGAACACTTGGTAATTTAGAATCTTTTATTGGCAAATAATTACCGTAATCACTTAAGTCCGTACTTACGTTTTCTGAAGACATATAACTAGTATATTCCGTGTTAAAATTTTCTTTAGTATAATAATTGTATGTAACCACTACATCAACTAATTGTTTATTGGGAATTGAATCTAATTCTTTACTCCAATCACTATAATTTTCTTCAGTGTTACATTTATCACAATCAGTTATATTAAAAGTAGTTATGTAATCTTCTTCTACATAAGTTATTTTAACATCTCCTTGACACACTTCTTCTTTACATGTCAAATCTTCTTCTTTTATATATTTAGAATCTAATAAATCACTTAATTCAATAGTAACTGAATCGCCTGGAATATAAGGTAAAATCTCATTATCTTCTGCATACAATAACGATTGTTCCATAACTAAATTTTCTAATATTTTACATTCATTATCTAAAAGACTTACAATCATTATTATAATAATAATTACGATAAACGCTAATCCACCTATCATAAGACCTGTTTTATTAGCCTCATAAAAACTTTTTTTAGGTGCATCTGTTTCAACAACTGTCACACTTTTATTTTCATATACTTTATCCTTTTTTAATGCATCTTTTACTTTATCTGTAAATTTCATAGTATCACCTGAAAAAATTATATCATAAAATGCATATTTATAATAGATTTAAATAATAATTAATCATAATTTTATCGATGTTTAATAAAATTTAAAAGAAAGGAATGATTTATGAATTATTATAATAATTATGAGCAAAATTATTATTTGTCCCTAGATTATTTTCAAAAAATATTAGAAATTTCAAACAAAAGTAAAATAAAAGTTTTCATGAGTTTTCCACATTTAAGTGAAGGACATGAATTTGAAGGTATAATAGAAAAAGTAGGAAAAGACTATATAATGATTAGCAGTCCAAAATCAGGAAAGTTTATATTTTTACCTACTGTTTATATTAATTATATTGTTTTTGATGAAAATATTATTGATAATATTAAAAATAATATTTAAATATAAAGTTGCTTTATAAAGTGAAATAACATATAATAATCAAATATTTTAATTTAGGAGAAATGATTGTATGTTTAAGCGATTAAAAGAAAAAAAATATTTTGATAAAGCAAGGTTACTTTTTGAAAAAGGATTATCAGATGGAAGAATACAGGACATAGAAGATGAAATTTACGAAACAATGGAAAATTTTATATTTTGTTCTATACCAGTTTCTATAGAAATAAAACATTTAAGACCACTTGCACTTCAAGATACCGGTAGATGTTATGATAGAAGTTTGATTATGTTTTTATGCTTTGATGATGCCGTTTTAGTTAGAGGCAATAACAAAGACTTAGAAATACAATATGGTAAAAATTTAGCTGGACATGGTTGGGTGGAAATGAATGGCTTTGTATACGATGTATCATTGCTTAAAAGATTTGATAAAAAATTGTTTTATGAAATTTATGAGTGTTCTAGAGTTAAAAAAATAACATTAGAAGAATTCAAAAAAAAGAATCCACAACATTTCAATCAATTTAGAGCTAATACCCTTGAAGTTTATAAAAATAGCCTAGCAAAAAGAGACGAAATAATTGTTATGGCGCCTGTAATTAAAACAATTATAGAAGCTAAACAAAATACAGAATTAAAACAAGATTTCGAAAAATTTTTAACATCAATTAACTATGATTCTAAAAAATTTAATAAATCAGCTAAAAAAAATATTTAGTTGTTATATTAAAAAAAAATTGTTATAATTAATTAAGGTGATTATATGGAAGTTTTAACAATTATTTTTTTATCTATTATATTAGTTTGCTTATTTTTTATTTGGTTTTTATCAACTTTTAATCGGTTCCAAGAATTAATTATTAGAATGAATGAAGCAGAATCAAACATCGATGCAACACTTAGAAAAAGATTTGATTTACTTAATAAAGCTGCTTCAATCATACGAACAAGCTTAAAAAAAGAAGATGTTTTAAATATTATTGAAAATATCCGTTCAAAGAAACTGTCAAATTTTGATTTAGATAGACAATTATATGAAGCGATTAATGAATTCGAATCGTTAAAGTTAGATCATAAAGAATTAAAAAAAATCGAAGAATTTAAAAAAACAGATTTATTATTGCAAGAAACAGAATCTGAAATTGTTGCATTTAGAAAATATTATAACGACATTATAACGATATATAATAAAATGGTTAAATCATTTCCTACTTTGCTAGTAGCATTAAGTTACCATTATAAATCAAAACTATATTATGATGGAAAAGATATGTCAGATGATGATATTGAAGATATGAAGGTATAAAAAAAGTTATACCTTTTTTTTATTGTTACTAAAAAGTATAACTAATATGATAACAAAAGAAACCGTTAATACTAATAAACTTGTTTTCATAAAAGACGTTTTATTGTTTAATTCTTCTATTGTTTCTGTTGTTTCTTCTATTTTTATAATATATTCATCCTCTTTTGAGTATAAATAATTTTCTCTTGCATAACTTGCTAAATACTCATCATCCTCTAATTTTAATATTTCAGAACTTAAATAATCTTTTTCTTTGTTTAAGGTTACTAGATTATCTTCCAATTCTTTTTTTTCCATATTTAAATCATAAATACTATATCCATATGAGAAAATATTGATTACTGAATACATGATTAATACAAGACATATAGGCCCTGTGATTGCTAACCTTCTAAAAGTTCTCTTTACTCTCTTTTTTTTCATATGGTTCACCTTATTAAATTATATCATTTTTTTACTTTTTTTTAAAGAACTTTTCAATATAGTTACTGCAGATAAATCCAATAATTAAAAATATAAAAGAGTAATAATGAATTATCATATTATTTATTTTATTTAATTCATACATGTAAAGGATACCGCTTAAAAGAGTAATAAAAAAGGAAGCTATAAGTTGAATAAATTTATTCTTATTATATATAAGTTTATAATTGATATTTAATATATTCGAAAATAATATCCCATATACAAAAGAAAAAATTATTAAATGAATCTGTATTTCTAAACTCATTTTAAAAGTTTAGAAATGAATTTTTTGTTTTTTTTATTTTTTTTGTCTAAATAAACAATTTCATTTATATTACCCTTTATTAAAATATTTCCTTTTGTATTATCTAAATTTATCAATTCTAGTTCAGAACCTAATATATTTATAAAGCCAAGAATAGTTTCTATTAAAAATTCTACTTCGTCACAATTTTCAACTTTTTTTACTCCACTTATTGTTATACTTTTTCTATCGTTGATGGTAACAACATGCGAGTTTAATTTATTATCCATATAATCACCTTATTAATTATATGTGTTAATATTTTAAAATATTAAAAAAACAGAATTTATTCTGCTTTTTTATAGGCTTCGATAATTGCATTTTCAAACAATTTTCTTCCTTCAGCATTAATTGGATGTGCTATATCTCTATACCCACCTGTTGCTGTTTTACGACTTGGCATTGCGATAAATAAACCGTTGTCACCTTCGATGATTCGAATATCATGAACTGCAAAACAATCATCTATTAAAATAGATGCAAGTCCTTTCATTCTAGATTCTTCTTTTTCAACTTTACGTACATTTACTGATGTTATTTCCATGCTTAAATCTCCCTTCAGATAATCTACATTTTAATTATATAACTTTTTTTTTGTTTTTACAATGTTATTTTAGTTTTATTTTTATTGTATTTGTAATAACATCCGTATATTTAAATGATTTTATTTCTTGATATACTTCATTATCTAATTTTACCAAAAATATATAATTATAAGTTTCTTTTATAATTGCATTATAAGTTTCGTATTTATTTCTTCCTAAATTACATTTAATCATTACTTTTTTGCCTATATTATTCTCTAATTCTTTTTTTATATCTTCTATCATCTTGGGTACCCGACATACATAGTTCCTTTTGTAATAATACCACCTAGCCCATTTGAACCATATTTTGTTATTTCTAATATTCCTTTTAAGTCTATATCATTAGTAGACTCTGTTAAACTCAATCTTGTTGCAATTATAGCTGGATCTAATGCATGAATATTAACTCTTTTAGGACTGCTGGCAAAATTAGCTCCTGCTTTTATTAATTCTTCATAATCAGACTGACAAGCGCCGGCAATTATTATTAATTTTTGATGACTTTTCTCGTATTTTCTTGCTTCATTAACAGAATTAACAAAATGAATGCTATTTTTATAATTATTAATATTATTTATGTCACCTTTATTTTTATAATATGCATCATGTCCAGTAAGGACTAAAATATGAGGATTGTGCTCTTTTAATAAAGCAATTATATTATCTTTTATCATATCTTCTTTTAATACCTTACCAACAGCCCACAAATTGCTTTCTTCATAATATTTTAAACATTTATTTAAATAATCAACATCACCATCGATATGTAATATTTTGCCTGGTAAATAAAAATAATCATTTCTATTTAATTCTTTTATATTTGATATTCTCTTTTCAAAATCATTATTATCGATATCCACTTCATTAAAAATCACTAAATCATCTAAGTCACTATCCGCTTGCAATCTAATATTTGTTCCTTTTAAATAAGCTTTCTTCTCTTCTATTTTGGTTATAAAAAAAACCAAATCATTTTGATACGATCTTCGCGTCACTAAATCCCCAATTTTAAAATCCATATTTTCACCTCATCAAATTATATGAAAAAAAAATAAGACTATGCTTATTTTAATTAAAAATTTCATTATAAAATTGTTCGACATTATTAGTAACATAAATTAATATTGCTTGATAAGCAATAATTTTATTTTTTAATTGTTCAGATATTATTGAATAACTAGATTCTAAAACTTCACTATTGATTTCTTCTCCTATTGGAAGTGGGTGCATTACTTTTACCGTTGCATTCGCATTTATCATTTTATCCATTCCAACTACAAATTGAGGATATATATCTAAAATTTGATTATCCATTCCCCATGAAGATGTATAAATGAAATCCGCCTCTTTTATTGCATCTAGTTCAACATCTGTCATTGTAATAGAACCATTTGATAATTTGCAATTTTCATTCGCCATATCAACATAATTTTGTGTAATGAATGATTCAACCGGTGCATATTGAAAAAAGTGCCCGCCAAATTTAGTAACTGCATTCATCAAGGAAATAGCAGTTTCATTACAATTTCCCATATAAACTATTTTCAAATCTTCAAATTTTTTACCTTTCGGCTTATTTTCAAAGATAGTTATTAAGTCTACTATTTCTTGTGTTGGATAATTAAACTCACTTTTTAGATTTATAATAGGAATTGAACTTTTACTATTAATAATTTCTGATGAGCTATAATCAATATCAAGAACAAGTGTATCTGCAATTTGATTAAATATCGATGCCATATCATTTACTTTAGCAACTTTTATAAACTCATTAAACATAATAGTTTGTGTTCTTCCACCTAATTTTGAAACCGCCGTGTTAAACGCTAATTCATCTATTGAATTAATGCCATTGGATAAAATTTTTACTTCTTTATTCTTCAAAGTATTTAAATTCTTACCTTCGTCTCTTGCTTTTGTTAAATGAACTCCTAAAGTGATAATGTCTTCTAATTCTTCTTTTGTAAAATTAACTGTATCAAATAAATTTTTCATTTAAATCCCCCTTTATACTTTTAAATGTTTTTTTACTGCTCTATAACTTCCTGAAACACCAACTACTATACCTATTAGTAACAATAATAACGATGTTAAATAAATAAATGGTGTCGGTTCTATTAATTTAATAAATTGAGAGAATAACTGTCCATCAAATAAATCGTAAATTGCATTATATCCAAATATAGTTGCTAGTATTGGTATTATTGAACCTAATATAGAAAGTATTAATCCTTCTATAATAAATGGTATTTTTATATTTATATTAGATGCTCCTACTAATCTCATAATAGCTATTTCTCTTTTTCTTGAGAAAATTGTTATTTTAATAGTATTTGAAATTAGAAATGCTGTTACTATAATTAATGCGATGACAACACCAAATCCGATATTTCTTACCATATCAAATATGACGATCAATTGTTCAATAGAACCTTCTCCATATTTTACAATATCAACATAATCAATATTTTCAATATCGGTTGCCGTTTCTCCAATTAAGTCGATATTTTCGACTTTTATTAAATACGTATCTTGCAATGGACTATCAGTTTCTGTATATTCACTTAATATATTTTCAAATACTTCATTTGATTCCATCATTTCTTTGGAAACTTCCATTTTTGATTGAAATTCATAACTTTCTAAATTATCTAATTTATTAATTGCTTGTTCAACTAATTGTATTTGCTGATCTGTTATATCTACTGCTAAAAATGCGACAATGGTAACATCATTTTCAACTTCTGTTGCAAAATTATTCACATTTTGAGAGATAATAATTGATAAAGACACTACTAAAAGTGTAATAGTAATACTAATAATTGATGCAAAAGATAATGAAAAGTTTCTAAATACACTTTTAACACCATCTCTTATATTTCTCGATAATATTCTAACGATTTTCATTTACATAGCTCCCTTCTTCATAATCTTTTAAGATTCTTCCAGAATCAAGTGCCACAACTCTTTTATTCATTTTACCAACTATATCTAAATCATGAGTAACCATTATTATAGTTGTCCCTAATTTGTTAACTTCATTTAAAACATTCATTATTTCCATACTTGTAACTTCGTCTAAATTTCCAGTTGGTTCATCACATATTAATAATTTCGGTTCGTTTATAATAGCACGAGCTATCGCAACTCTTTGTTGTTCTCCTCCTGATAATTCAGTTGGATAATTTTTTATTTTTCCTTTAAGCCCGACTAATTCTAAAACTTTAACTACCTTTAAATGAATTTCTTCTTTAGGCATCCCAAATATTTCTAATGCAAACGCTACATTTTCATAAACGGTTAACTTATTTAAAAGTTTAAAATCTTGGAACACAACTCCAAGTTGTCTTCTTAGTTTATAGACTTTGGAATTTTTTAGTTTTCCAACATCTAATCCACCAACTATTATTTTACCACTTGTTGGTTTTTCTTCACGATAAATCATTTTGATCGCTGTTGATTTTCCACATCCTGTTGAACCTATTAAAAAAACAAATTCACCTTTTTTTATATTTAAATCTAAATCATAAATAGCGGTTACTCCATTTTTATATACTTTTTTTACATTTTTCATTCTTATTAAATCCATTACGCACCCCCACTAACTTCGTATGAATCAGATACTACAAAGAAAGCATCTGGGTCTATTTTATTTAAACCTTCTTTTACTATAAAATATTCTTTTGTTGGTATTATACACATTAATACTTTTTGTCTATTACCAGTAAAAGCACCTTTACCTTCTAATACAGTTACACCATGATTTAAATCATTCATAATAAAACTTTTTACACTTGTTTCGTGTTCTGTAATTATATGAAACATCTTTGATTGTGAAATTCCTAGTATTACTCTATCCGTCATAACACTTATTATATATAACGTTATGAGAGAATACATTAATTGTGTCCATCCAAATATAAATACTCCACTTACGATTATTAGTCCATCTGTAAAAAACATTGCATTTCCAATAGACATTTTGAAATATTTAGAAACTATTTGGTTTAAGATATCTGTTCCTCCAGTCGTAAAACCTGTTTTAAATATAAGTCCTAGTCCTAATCCACTTATCACAGCTCCAAATAAAGTCATAACAATTGGATCATCATACGGAACATCTATATAATTAGAAATATTTATAGTTAACTGTACAAATATTGGATATAAAATTGATCCAATTACTGAATTAGCAGTCTTTTTTTTGCCTAGCAATATTAAACTCATTAACAATAATATAATTGATCCAATAAATATTACGATAGATGGAGTCAGTCCATATAGATGTTCTAAAATAACCGATATTCCACTTACCCCATATACTATTTGCATAGGTAAAATAAATAAATTAAATGAAACAGCGACTAAAAATACACCTAGTAAAAATTGCGCAGTGCGGATTAATCTGTCTTTTTTGTAAATTAATGAAACAATATTATCAGCTTTCTTTTTCTTTAACATTTAATCCCTCTTTCTAAGACTTGCATTTATAAAATTATTTAAATCTCCATCTAGTACTTTTAAAACATTTGCAGTTTCATAACTTGTCCTATGATCTTTTACCATCATATATGGGTGCATTACATAACTTCTTATTTGAGATCCAAAATTAACATCCATAGGAGCTCCTTTTAAATCATTTAATTCTTGTTTTTTTCTTTCTTCTTCTAGTTTAAATATTTTATTTTTTAAAATTTCTAATGCTTTCTCTTTGTTTTGTATTTGTGATCTTTCGTTTTGACAAGTAACAACTATTTTAGTTGGTAAATGAGTTATTCTAACAGCTGAATCAGTAGTATTTACACTTTGTCCACCTGCTCCACTCGATCTATATACATCTATTTTTAAATCTACTTCATTTATTTCTAATGTACTACTTTGTTCAATTTTTGGAGTAACATCAACTGAGGCAAATGAAGTGTGTCTTCTAGAGTTTGAATCAAAAGGTGAAATTCTTACTAATCTATGGACTCCTTTTTCTTCTTTTAATAATCCAAAAGCATTTGTTCCTTTTATAATCATTGTTACGCCTTTTATTCCAACATCTTCTATTTGTGTATCAATTATTTCAATTTTAAAATTATTATTAGAAGCATATTTTGTATACATTCTATATAACATATTAGCCCAGTCACAACTTTCAGTTCCACCAGCACCAGGTTTTATTTCTAAAATTGCATCATTATTATCATATTCACCATCTAATAATAACTTAGATTCAAAGTTTTCTAATTTTTCACTTATAATATCAATATCAATATTAACCATATTAAACATTTCTTCATCAAATTCTAATTCTAACAAAGTTATAATTTCCATGTTATTTAAAACATTATTTAAAATTTCTTGATATTCATTAATAATCAAAGTTAATTCATTTTTTTCTTTCAATACTTTTTCACTTGTTTTTTTATCCAACCAAAAATTATCTTTATTGATTAATTCATCAAGTTCTTTTATTCTTTTTTCTTTATTTTCTTGGTCAAAGAGACTCCTTTAAACTAGTTATTTTTTCTAGTAATTCATTATATGTTTTTTTTGTTTCGTTCATATTACATTCTCCTCTTTGATAATTATTCAACTGTTTCTGATTCTGTCGCGACTAAAATATATGGGGAATCAATTGTTCCATCTCCTCCTGCTATTTTAGTAGTCGACTTTAAAGATATTACTGGAACTATTCCTCTTGTAACTGGTGATGATAATCCATAATCCACATAACCACAATATCCTTGAACATAGTTTAATTTTGTAATTGTAAGTGTTGGTCCACTAATATCTATAGTAAGTGTTAAAAGTCCTCTAGATTGCCAACTTGATTCAAGACAATTGCTTCCTGAACCTTTTCTCGCACCAAGCCACACACTACTTATATAGTAATTTCCCATAGATAATAATGAATTATAATCACTCAAGTAGCAAGTGTCATTGTATCCAATGTAATGAGAAGAACTATTTAATTTGGTCGAGGATTCATTAAAACTAGGGTCTGCTGGATCTGAACCTAAAATTCTAGCACTCGAAGCTAATGTAGTATCCAAATAAAGTTCTGCTTGATCATTCAATAAGCGTACTGAATAATAAAATGTATTGTCATCAGCATCTATTGTATATTCGTGTCCAACGGTATTAGAAACTATTTGAATTTCTCCATTTATATCTTCATGTAATATTCGAAATGTATCTAGCCCTCCAGCTTCATAGGTTACATAATCACCTACTGAAACTAACCCCACAGGCTCAACTATTTCGAATTGTTCAGCGGGTAATTTCAAATTAAAGTCCAAAGAAGAAAACTGTTCTCCTTCGAATTCAGCTATTAAAATATAACCCGAACCATCTACATTTTCCATAGTCTTTACAAAATTTATAAATTTATTAGACATATCTAAATTTGATGATATATCTATAAAACTAGTTATATCATAATTAATTGCATAGACTTTTATTGCATCTAATTCACTCATTAAATTATTACAATAAGTATTATTATAATCTCCTAAACACGAAATCCCATCAAAAATTTCAGAATAACCATTAGCATCAACATCTAATTTTAAATTTTCTACGCTTTCAGCATTTTCGTTTAAATAATTTATTATATTAGCGTTTTTATATATGTTTTTTGCTAAATTATACGATAAAGAATTTTGAAAACTAGAATTTACAAGTTGAAATTGATTATATAAAAATGTTAATGTAATTACTATAAAAATAGAGGCAATCAAAACTTCTATTAACAAAAAACCTTTTTTATTCTTCATATTTTAACCTCTTATTCTATATTAATAATACCAAAAAAAACAAACTTAGTAAACTTATTTTACTTTTTCTAAAATAAAATATTTACAATTGTAAGCACAGTTATCTTTGATATAATTATCAATGTCATCATAATTATTTATTTTGTTACATTTTTTATTTTCCTTATTATAAAAACCTTTTAATCTTAATTTAGAATACGCTATGTCGCCAAGAATATAGTCATAACTATCAAAATAATCAGTAAACTTTTCTCTTACTTCTTCTTCGTTAAAAGCATCCTTATAATTTTTTATTATTTTATACTCAAAAGTATTAAATTTATACATATTATCACCATATACATTATATCATCTTTTTATAATTTTAAGTAGGTAATGTTACTATTGGCGAACTTTCTCCTAATCCATTAAAATAATATTCTGGAACTTGACCATTTATAAGCTTAATTGATAATGGAATTTTAGAAGTTATTTCGATTTTTTCACTTAAAAAAGGTAGTATTACTTGCTGTGTGACTGTAATTTCAACAAAAACTTCAACTAATGCATTATTAATGCCATAATTAGTTATATTGGTAACAACATTACTAACTACACTTCCAACAAGTTCTAATTTAACGGGAACTTTAGGTCCAATATTATTTAGTAAAATATTGTTTGTCGCTAAAAAAAGAGGAACATAAAAAATTATATCGTTTTTTTCTTCTTCTAGATTTATATTTATTTCACTTTCAAAATTGTACCAATCTAAACCACCATTTTCCAACAACAACAAATTTTCATAAACATTAGTTGTTACAGAAGTTAATAATTGATTTACGGTAACTGGATTAAAATCTACTGTATTTATATTATCAGAACTATCCTTATTTAAAATAAACAAATCTTCTATATTTATATTATCTGTTACTTCTTTATTAATAGAGTAATTAATAATTTGTGATGTTATTTTAGTTATTTCTTGGTATGCATAATTACTTATTACAGGATAAAGTATTTTGTTCATATAATTAAAAAACAATAATAAAGATATTATTATAATTATTACTAATAATGATAACTTATCACTGTTTTTACTTAATAATTTTTTATTCTTTTTAAATTTCTTTTTCATAATTAATAATATGAAAAAAACTATATAAATATATAGTCTTTTTTATCTTCTTTTAATTTATCTTCTAATAAAACAACTTTATTTTTTAAAATAGATTTTTTAACATCAATTAATCTTTGGTTAACCGAACCTCTAAAAGGAACATCAAAACTTTTTTTATTTAAAATAAATTTACCATCCACTAAAACATCTACTTCTTTTAACAATTCCGTTAGTTCATTGTTTTGTTCAATTAAATATTCATAATCATATCCAGTATAACACCAAACAGTTTTATTTAAAGAATGAACATACTTAGCTATTTCTAAACACTCGATAGATTGTAAAAAAGGTTCTCCCCCACTTAAGGTAATACCATCAACATGATTGTTTTTTTTAATAACTTCTTTTATACTTTCAATTTCTTCATAAAATCCCAAATTAAAATCATGAGTTTCTGGATTATGACAACCAACACATTTATGCGGACAACCTTGTGTCCATAAGACTATTCTTAATCCAAAACCATCTACTATACTGTCTATTTGTAGATCATAAGATAATTTTATTTTCATAATGTGTGTTTAACTCTATCTTTTTCTTCCGCTTGTTTAGCATTGTTAAATCTGTCTTTTGTACCAACTAAATATCCTGTAATTCTTCTAATACGTTCAAATCCAACATCTTCACCTACTAATTTTTTTTCTTTCATAAATTCCTCCTAAATCTCTATTCCTTCGAATGCTCTTCTTCCACATCCTGGACAAACATCACCAATAATACCTACATAACCACAAACAGGATCTCTATCTACTGGGTGATTAACAGCTCCATAACCAATTCCTGCTTCTTTCATAATTCTAACAACTTTTTCAAATGCATCTAAATTTTTAGTTGTATCACCATCTAATTCTATAT
>JAWXUI010000014.1:0-25181 GCA_044432805.1 Mycoplasmatota bacterium
CTTGTAAATTAGCTTGTTTAAATGATTTTATTTTAACTTTACCAAATAAATATGATACGGTTTTAGGTGAAGGTGGTGTTAATTTATCTGGTGGTCAAAAACAAAGATTAGCGATTGCAAGAGCTTTATTACAAAATACAAAAGTTATTTTATTTGATGAGGCTACAAGTGCTTTAGATAATGAAACTCAATATAAAATACAAAAGTCAATTGATAATTTAAAAGGTAAATATACAGTTATTATTATTGCGCATAGATTATCAACTATTAAAAATTGTGATAAAATAATTTTAATTGATGAAGGAACTGTAAAAGGTTTTGATACTCATAAAAATTTATATAAAAACAATGATTTATATAATGATTTATGTAACTATGAATTATCACAATAGTATAAAAATTTGATATTGTAATAAAAAAATTATATAATGAAATAGATAAAGGAGAATTTTATGGTAGCAAATAAATTAAAAAAAGGTGACGAAGTAAGAATAATTGCTCCTGCAAGAAGCATGGCATTATTAAATGATGATTGTATTGAAATCGCCACTAAAAGATTAACAGATTTAGGTTTGAAAGTAACTTTTGGTAAATATGTTTATGAAACAGATCGTGATTATTCACATGGTAGTATTGAGCATAGAGCACTTGATTTAAATGAAGCATTTAGTGATTTAAATGTAAAATGTATTTTAACTGTTATGGGAGGATATAATTCTAATCAGTTATTAAAGTATATTGATTTTGAAAATATTAAAAATAATCCAAAAATATTTTGTGGGTTTTCAGATATAACAGCCCTTTCTAATGCTATATACGCTAAGACAGGATTAGTTACTTATTCAGGACCTCATTTTTCGACATTTGGTATGTTAAAAGGAAATGAATTTACGATTGATCATTTTATAAAAATGTTTTTTGAAGATGAAGAAGTAAATATTGTTTCTTCTACTACTTGGAGCAATGATTCTTGGTTTTTAGATCAAGAAAATCGTGAGTTTATTGAAAATGATGGTATGTTTATAATAAATAAAGGAACTGCTGAAGGTACTATTATTGGTGGTAATTTATGTACTGTTAATTTGTTACAAGGTACTAAATATATGCCTAGTATAAAAAATAGTATTTTGTTTATTGAAGATGATGGATTAACTGGTGATGATTTTTTAATGAATTTTGATAGGGATTTTCAGTCATTAATAGATTTAGATGATTTTAAATATGTTAAAGGTATCGTTATTGGTAGAGCTGAAAAAAATTGTAATATGAATAATGAAAAATGGATTAAGATGATTAAAAATAAAGTTGAGTTAGATAATATGCCTGTTATTGCTGGTGTTGATTTTGGACATACTACACCTATTATTACTTTTCCAATTGGTGGATATGCACAAATAGATGCAATAGATGAAATTAAATTAGTTATTAAATAAAAAGCATTTATTGCTTTTTTTATGAAAAAAAACACTTATTTTAAAGTGTTTAAGTTATTGTTATAATCTCCAGTTGTTATATAACTTCCTATAACAGATATGTCTGTTATTTCTTTTACTAATGGATATGTTGTGTTATTTATTCCACCATCTATTTCAATTAGAAAGTTTAAATTGTTTTCATTTTTATATTCTGATAATTTTTTTATTTTTAATATACTATCAGTTATAAATGTTTGACCACCATAACCTGGCTCTACACTCATAATTAAAACTAAATCTATTAAATGTAAAAAAGGTATTAATGATGTTATTGGTGTGTTTGGGTTTATTGCAATACCTACTTTTATATTTTGTTTTTTTATGTAGTTAATTATTTCAAGTGTGTTTTTAACTTCTAAATGAAATGTTATATGTTTGGGATTAATTGTTTTATATAAATCGATGTATTTATATACATCTTCTACCATTAAATGTACATCTAGAGGTTTAGTTGTTTTTTTTAAAATTGGAAATAATTGATTTTCATCAACCGTTTTATTTGGAACAAATAAATTATCCATGACATCAACATGTATATAATCAATGTCTAATTTATCGATTAATAAAATATCTGATAAATCTTTTATATTTAAATAAGAAATTGCTTTCATTTATTCACCTCTAGTTATAAATTTTATATAATCTTCATATCTTTCTTTTAATATGATATTTTCTTCAACTAATTGTTTGATTTTGCAAGAATCGTCTAAATGATGCATGCAGTCACGATATTTACATTCTTCTTTATATTGATTGAATTCAATAAAATTATCTCTTATATCTTGGTTTGTTAATGTGTTTAAATCTATTGATGAAAAACCTGGTGTGTCTGCTATCATTCCATCTAATACGTTTAAAAGTTCAACATGCCTGGTTGTATGTTTTCCTCTTCCAAGTGCTTTAGATATTTCGTTTGTTTTAATGTTTAATTCAATATTTAGTTTGTTTAATAAGGTACTTTTACCTGCTCCACTTTGACCGGTAAATACACTTATTTTATTTTTAAATATTGTTTTCATTTCTTCCGTTTTGTCATTTCTAAATACTTGATAACCAATGCTTTTGTAATAATTAATGTAATTATTAATTTTTATTTGTTCTTCTTTGTTTAACAAGTCTAATTTAGTAATACATATGATTGGTAAAATATTATTATATTCAATCACACATAGTAGTTTATCAAGTAAGTTAGTTGAGAAGTCTGGTTCTTTAGCACTCATGACAATTATAGCTTGATCTACATTTGCAATTGGAGGTCTTACAAGATGATTTTTTCTCTTTTTAATTTCTAATATATAATTATTTTTTTCGTCTATTACTACATTATCTCCAACTAATGGACTTATATTTTGTTTTCTAAATAGTCCTCTTGGTTTGCATATGTATGTTTTTTTATCAACTAATACTGTATAGTCGTTGCTTATTGATTTTATTATTATTCCGTTCATTCATCCACCACAATGTCACTATCTTCTACTTCTTCTTCAATTGGTGCTGTTATTACAACAATAGTTAGTGTTGTATTTTCTTTTACTGTGTATCCTAGTGGTTTATCTTGTGAAATTATAGTTCCTGCTAAATATAAGTCCGATTCTTGATAAGCTATATTTAGCGTTACTCCGTATTTTGTACAGAATAGCGATACTTCGTCTACTGTATATTCTTCTGCTATAAAGTCTGGATATAGAACTTCAACATTTGGTAGATAAAGTGTTACTGTATCACCTTCTGTTACTCTTTCACCAGCTGATGGTTTTTGACTTATTATATAATCTTCTAAGTCTATATAGTCATCAGAATTTTCTACATCTTCATAGTCGATTAAAACATTTATTCCTAATGCTTTTAATGCTCCACTTACTTCTAAATAGTTTTCACCTACATAGCTATCTAGTAAAAATCCAGTTACACCAGTTGATATAATTAGTGTTACTTCTTGACCTACTTTTACTGTTTTTGTTGCACTTGGTGATGTACCTATAACTAATCCTTCTTCTATTAGTGTTGATGAATCATAGCTGTTTTCTAAAGATACACTTAGTCCTAAGTCTTCTAATGATTTAATGGCTTCTTGTTCACTCATATCACTTACATCTGGTATTTTTACTTCTTCTACTTCTTTTACTTGTGGATAAACTATTAATACGAAGCACATAGCCATTGCTATTAAGCAAGCGACTGTAATAGAGACTATTAATAATATATTTATTCCTTTTTCAGATTTTGATTTTTCTTCTGGTTCTTCTATTTTTTTGTTTTTAGATTTTTCACTTCTAGTAAGTTCTATTTTTTTTGTTTCATCTAAATCTTGTTCTGGATATATATATATGTGTTTATCAATATTTTTTTTGTCTTCATCTAATGCCATGTTTATATCTATTTGCATTTCTTCTATTGAGTTATATCTATTTTTAGGGTTTTTAGCACAGCATTTTAGTACGATATTTTCAATACTTTGTGGTATTGTTTCATCTATGTTTTTTACACTTGGAATTGGGTCTCTCATTTGTTTGATTGCTATTTCAACTGCATTTTCACCTTTGAACGGTAACTTTCCAATTAATAGTTCATACATTAAAATACCTAGTGAATATATATCACTTTTTATTGTTGCTCCGCTTCCGTTTGCTTGTTCTGGAGGTAAGTAATAAACTGAACCCATTACTGAGTTTGTTTGTGTTAATTCATTGCTGTTTATGGCTGTTGCTATTCCAAAGTCAGTTATTTTTACTCTTCCGTTGTCATAGATCATTATATTTTGAGGTTTTATATCTCTGTGAATTATATAACTGTCGTGTGCACATGCTATTCCTGATGCTAGTTGTGTCATGACGTCTACTACTTCTGGAACGGTTAATTTACCTCTTCTTTTTACTAAACTTTTTAGTGTTTTTCCTTCGATAAATTCCATTACAATATAATATTTTCCGTCATCTTCTCCAACGTCATACATTTCAACTATATTTGGATGGTTTAGTAGTGATGATGATATTGCTTCTCTTTGAAATCTTCTTACAAATTTTTCGTCTTCTGCTAAGTCTCCTCTTAGTACTTTAATTGCGACATTTCTATCTAAAATAGTGTCATAGGCTAAATAAACATTGGCCATTCCACCTTCACCTATCATTTTTACTATTTGATAACGATCATTTATTTTGCTCCCCTTTGCAATCATATTATCGTTCTCCTTTGGCTAAGTACGCGACTGATATATTGTCTGTACCACCCCTATTATTACTTTTGTATATTAATTTGTTTATTTTTGCTTCTATATCAGTACTTTCATTTAATACTTTTGCTATTTGTTCGTCATCTAACATATTAGTTAGTCCGTCACTGCATAAGAATATTCCTTCTATGTCATTTTCAACATCTATTATATCCATTTCAACTGTAGTTGCTGCTCCTAGTGCACGCATTAAGACATTTTTTCTTGGGTGGTCTTTGGCACTTTCAGGAGTTATTTCACCTGATTGTACTAGTAAGTTAACTAATGTGTGGTCAGTTGTTACTTTATGTAATTTACTTTTCTTTACTACATATCCAGATGAGTCTCCGATATTTCCAAATAGTAAGTAATCATTTGTTTTTATTGCCATTACTAGTGTTGTTCCCATTCCAACACTTTCACTGAATTCTTCTGTGTATTTATAAATTGCTGCATTTACTTCACTTACAGTGTCACGCATCCAAACCATCGCATCTTCTTTTGTTCCAATTGCGCCTAATTCTCTGAATCTTTTTCCTAAATGTGTTATAGCAATTGATGATGCAACTTCACCTGCTTTGTGTCCACCCATTCCATCTGCTACAGCTAGTAAATATTCTCTATTTGTATTTTCTACTATAACGACACTATCTTCGTTATGACTTCTAACTTTACCTGGATCTGTTAAATAATAACTTATCATACATTGCCTCCTTCATAGTGTGATCTTAGTTGTCCACAAGCCCCACTAATTTCGTTTCCAAATTCTCTTCTTATTGTTACGTTGATTTTTTCTTTTTTTAATATGTCATAAAAATTCATTATTTTTTCTTTGCTACTTTTTTTAAATTGAATGTGTGTTGTTTCGTTGTAAGGAATTAAATTAACGTAGCAATTCATTCCTCTAATTAATTTTGCTAGTTCATGTGCACATTTATCAGTATCATTAATATTGTCTAATAATATATATTCTAAAGTTACTCTTCTATTAGTCTTTTTAATATATTCTTTTAATGCACTTATTAATTCTTTTATATTATATGCTTTATTTATTGGCATTATTTTATTTCTTATTTCGTCATTTGGTGCGTGCAAGGAGATTGCTAAATTAACTTGTTTTTCATAGTTTGAAAATTCTTTTATTTTAGGTACTATTCCACATGTTGATATTGTTATGTGTCTAGCTCCTATATCAATTCCTTTTCCTGTGTTTATTATGTCAACAAAGTCAATTACTGAATCATAGTTATCAAATGGTTCTCCGATTCCCATAAGTACTATACTGTTTATTTTTAATTCACTTATTTTTTCTATTTCTAGTATTTGTAATACCATTTCACTTGCGGATAAGTTTCTTACTTTTTTTAATCTTCCACTTTCACAAAATGCACATCCCATATTACATCCAACTTGTGTCGAGATACATAAACTATTTCCATAGTCATGTTTCATTAATACGGCTTCTATTTTATTATTGTCAGATAAATTAAATAAATACTTATTCGTGTCTTTACTTATTTGTTGTTGTTCTAGTTTTAGTGTTGAAAAATAAAAGTCATTATTTAAATCATTTATTGTTTTTTTAGATACATTTCTCATGTCTAAAAAAGATGTGATTTTCTTTTTATAAATCCACTCAAAAACTTGAACTGCTTTAAAAGGTAATTCATTTTTTTCTTTAAAATATTGTTCTAAATCTTTTAGTTTGTAATTATATATATCATTCATTTTTAACACCTATATTTATTATAGCAAAATTAAAAAAAAAATAATAGTTTTATTATTATTTTAAAATCCAAAAAATAGACATATTGCAATAAAAGCAAAACCTAAAAAATAAGTTAGACGTGTTATAAATAATTCTCCGCCTCTTTCTTTTCTATTAGCAAATAAAGCTTGATTTCCACCTTGTATTACATTAGAAGCACTTTCTGCTTTACCACTTTGTAATAAAACGATAGAAATAAGTAAAATACAAATAATAATTAATAGTAATTCCATATTATTTCCTCCTTTTGACTATATATAATTTACCATATTTTTTAATTTTTTTCAATAAACAAATAAAAAAAGTTGTTTCCACAACTAATTTAAAATGGTAATTTGGATTGTTCAACTAAATTTTTACTTTTTATATAATTTTCATCTAACGATAATATTTTATTTCCATAATGATTTCCGTTTGCTAAATTTCCACTATTTTTATTTTTTTCTTCATATTCTATATAAGCTTCTGCTTGTTTATATTCATCTGAAGAAACTAATGAAAATAATTCAAAATAATTTTCTCTTGCTTCTTCTAATTCGCCAACTAATGGAATATTTGTTCCGTACTTTAAATTTTGATTAATTATAAATTCATTTATGGCTTCTTTGTCATATGGACTTCTATTTTCAAAACACAATAAATCATTTACATCTATCCAATTAAAAATTGAATTTCCATTATATTTACAACAAGCATCAAATAAATGTTTAGCACCTAATTTATATCCTGATTTATCATAAGCAATTTGGATTTTTTTTATTAAATCATTTATTTCAAGGCCAATATTACCTTCAGTAACTTCATCTATATTATCTATTAACGTGTTTACATAGTCTCTAAGATTATCTGTTAAATTTTCTTTTAATAAGACCGAATTTAGATGCCTTAAAACGGCTATTTTTGCTTTTGCAAAATTTTGATTAATTGATTTTTGAAATGAAAAATCACCTTGTTTTCTATTGCCTATTCCATTTGCTGCTAAATATAATTTATAACTTTTATAAGTTGGCTCTAATGATAAAATTGATTTATCATTGATACCATTAGAAAACTCTCCCGCATCTCTTCTTCTCTCCATAAATTCAACCCATATACTTTTTTTATCTATTTCACTTGCAGTGTCTGAGTTATATATTTTTAAAAATTTATTACGTAAAGTTTGTAGTTCTCCTACTAACGGAATATTTGTTTTATAGTATTCATTAACTCTAGTTATAAAAACATTAGTTGCACTTTCGTCATATGGTGAAATTTCTTCAAAACACGATAAGTCATTTACATCAATCCACTTGTCTATACCTTGTAATTCTCCATATCTACATTCTCTACACATAAAAAATAATTGTTCAGCATTTTTTGCTCCTTGTTTGTCTGCCAATTTTAAACTATCAATTATAATTTGTATATTCGCTGCAATATTACCAATTGTTACTTCATCAAGATTATCAAGGATATCACTATAATATTTTTGAGTTTTTTTAACAAATTCATAATCTTTAAATTTTGCATATATACACATACGCTCTGCATAATTAACTACAGAATTTTTTACACTGTCATAAGTTCTCATAAGTTTCTCCTTTTTTTACAAATACCTTACCACATATATTATTATTATTCAATTAAATCAAACAAAAAACCACATTTTTGTGATGTGGAATTTTATTTTGGCAATATTATAAAAGTTGAATGATTAACAAAATTAATTAATTTCATATAATCTTTATATTCATTTATATTTAAATCATTAATATATTTTACTTCATCTCTTTTGTAATCTATATTAAATGTTACTTTACCAATTAATTTACTTCCAAGCGCAATTACTTGATCTCCTAAGTACACTATTGAAGCTCTTGACATTTTTTTTCTTCTTTCTAAATCTCCTATTGAAATAGTTAAATCTTTTAATTCATTTTCTATTTCTTTTAATACTTCATTATATTTTGGAGTTTCACCTTCAAAATTAATAATTAAATAATCACTTATATCATCAACAGAAAAGTCTATATTTGTGTTTATATATTTTTTTTCTTTTAACTTTTCTAAAAATAAAGAAGTTTCTCCAAATTTTGTTTTTAACATATAATTAGTATATTTTCTTAATTTTTCTTTATCGGTTTCTTTATTAATTTTAATTTTATAATTTTTAGAAAATTTTGGAATTACAACTTCCATTTTTTTCTCTTCATATACTAAAGCGACATGTTCTTCTTCATTATATTCTTTTGTAACTATTTCTTTTTGTGTTTCAAATGTTTTTTTATCTTGATTTTCTTTTACTAAATTAAATACTGTATCTTTGTCTACATTTCCAACCACTACTAAAAATAAATTACTTGGGTGGTAGAAAGTGTTATAACAATTATATAAATCTTCAACAGTTGTGCTATTTACATCTTCTATTGAACCACCTATTGGATTTTTTTGTGGAAAAACATTAAATGTATTTTTAAATAATCCATCATTTAATGCCCATGCTGGATCATCTAAATACATTTTTAATTCTTGAGTAATTATTCCTTTTTCTTTTTCGATTGATTCTTTTACAAAATAAGGGCTTTGTACATAATCTAATAAATAATTTAAATTTTCTTCATATTTATTAGTTCCAGAAAAGTAATAAGAAGTTACGTCATAATTAGTTGAAGCATTGCAGTCAACTCCATTATTAGTAAAAAATTCAAATGGATCTAGTCCATCTTCTTGTTCAAACATTTTGTGTTCTAAAAAATGAGCAACTCCGGTTGGAACTTTTATATATTCTTTTTTATTATTTGGAATAAATTCAATTTTGTTTGAACCGTATTTTGATACTAAAGTGGCAGTTACATTATTGATATCATTTTTAGGAATAACATAAAGTTCTAAACCGTTTTCCAGTTTTGCAAAATATAATTTTAATTCATATTGAGTTAAGTTTATTTCTTCCATTATTCCTCTCCTTCTAATAAATAAATTGTATCTATATTTATTGTGTTGGCATATTCAATTACATCTTCGTAAGTTACTTTTTCCATTTCTTTTACTCTTGTTTCTAAATCATCTAATTTTAAATATTCTATACTGTTATAATTATTTAAAATAGATCTAGGTGAATCAAGAAGTTCCGCTACACCGGCTTTATATATTGTTTTTACTTTTTCTATTTCTTCTTTTGCAAAATCTCCTTGTTTTATACTTTCTATTTCATTTTTAATTAAATCTACTGTTTTTTGATAATCTTTAGCGCTTATTCCAGCTTGTATTGTTAATATATTAGAAACTTTCAAAATAGAAGAACGTATATAATAACATAGTGAATTATTTGTTCTAACTGTTTTAAATAATTTTGATTCTGGTCCTCCACCTAGTATATAAGAATAAACCACACTTACATATTCTCTTTGATAAAAGCTTAAATTTTTTAATTTAATACCCATAATTAATTTACTTTGTTGAATGTCTTTTTTATCTTTTACTTCTTTTATTTCATTTCTAAAATCAGTATGTGTTATAAAGTGACTTTCACTTATTTCATTATTTTTTCTTTTAAATCTTTTATTAATTTCTGATTTTATACTATCATCTACATTTCCTATAACAAAAATATCTAGTATATCTTCTTCTATCATTGATAAATAATATTGATATAAATCTTCTCTAGAAAGTTGTTTTAATTCTTCTAAATAACCTTCTGATCTAAATGATACTGGGATTGTATCATCCATAGCATTAAATAATCGCATTAGTGAATAATAGTTATTATCCTCATCAGCACTTTTTATTGCTTCAATTCCTAAACTTTTAGTTAGTTCAAAAGATTTTTCTTCAAACATACCTTTTTCTATATTTGGCTTATAAAATATTTCATGTATAAAATCTAATACATCAGAAGTTATTGTTGGTTCTGTATATCTTTCGTTTAAATATGTAAATGTAAATTGAGCAATATTATAATTACCAGATATTATTTGTTCGTTATGAAATATAAGACCATATAAATCTTCTGTTTTTATTTCCATAAGACGTTCTGTTTTATATTTTTCACAAGAATTAATTAAAAGTGAAAGTAAGAAAACTCTTTTTGTTATTTCTTCTTTTACTACTTTTCTTTTGAAGTTAATTCTTATCATATTATATTTAAACTTATCTGTTGTTATAATGTGTAAATTATATCCTTCTTGTTTGTATTTTTTATAATCCATAGATTCCTCCTTATAAAGATAACATTTTTCCTCTTGGTAAATATTGATCTGGCCACTCTCTCATTTTAAATACTTCATTATGACTTAGCATCATTTCTGAAAGTTCTTTACTTGTTACTATTACGTCTGAATTTTGTTTTAACAAAGATTGCAATAAGGGTTCGTCACTTGGATATTCTTTAAAGAATATTTCTTTGCCAATACCAAGTAAATAGCCTAATTCAAACATGACTGTTTTTCCTAAATATCCACCAACATTACAAATATATATGACATCTGAACGTTTACATAAATCCAAAAATGATTGTTCTATTTGAACTGGATTATCTGATTTATCTGATTCGAACAATACATATCCATTATTATTGGATTTTATATTACTTACTGCTGGCGCTAAAACGTCAAATCCTTTAGTTGTAAAATTATTTATATCCTCTTTAATGAATTCATAGTGTTTGTTAAAACTACCTAAAATCGAAACTGTTTGATAGGTTTCTAGATTCCTTTTCATAAGTTCACCTTTGATAAAGAATTAAGCGCTAAAGAGATCATGTCGTGAAAAGAATTTTGTCTTTCTTCTGATGTTGTCTCTTCTTTTGTTATTAAATTATCTGATACTGTTAATATGCACGCTGCATCTTTGTTTAAAATATTGGCATTATGGAATAGTGCGAATGACTCCATTTCTACTCCTAAGCAATTAAATTCTTCGTTTAATTTCTTTATATCTTCATTGCTATAAAAAACATCACTTGAATAAATTGTACCTTCGTTTATTTTTTTTGATAAATCAGTAGCAGTTTTTCTTATAATTTCATTTAATGTAGTTGAAGACATTAAAGTATTAAATGGACAGTTGTTTTGTGTTTGTGCATATGAACTTTTAGAATAACTTTTTGTTACTAATATTAAATCATATAAATTTAAATCGGCAGTGTATGCTCCACAGCTACCTACTCTAATGATTTTTTCTACATCATAAAATTTAAACAATTCATAAGAATAAATCCCCATGCTTGGCATTCCCATACCAGAGCCCATTATTGTTACTAACTTATTATTATAATACCCCGTATATGCAAGCATTCCTCTTACTTCGTTAACTAATTTATAGTCTGTTAAGTAAGTTTGCGCTATCATTTTAGCACGTAATGGATCTCCTGGCATTATTACAATTGGTGCTATATCTTCTTTTTTTGCATTAATATGTGGTGTCATTTTTTACCTCCTAAATAACTTTTTAAAAATTGACCTGTATAACTTTTTGGTTCTTTTGCTATATCTTCTGGTGTTCCAATGGCGATTATTTCTCCACCCATATCTCCACCTTCGTAACCTATATCAATTACATGATCACTTACTTTTATTACATCTAAATTATGTTCAATTACAACAACAGAATCTCCGTTGTCTACAATTCTATTTAAAATTGTTAGTAATTTTTTTACATCATGAATATGTAATCCAGTAGTTGGTTCATCTAAAATAAATAATGTTTTTCCTGTTGGTTTTTTTTGTAATTCTTTTGCCAATTTAACACGTGCGGCTTCGCCACCTGATAGTGTTGTAGCACTTTGTCCTAATTTTATATATGATAGCCCAACATCTATTAACATGGATAATTTATTTTTTATTTTTGGAATGTTTTCAAAGAATTCATAAGCTTCTTCTACTCTCATATTTAATACATCATAAATATTTTTACCTTTATATTTTATTTCTAAGGTTTCTTGATTATAGCGCGTACCATGACAAACTTCACATGGTACATAAACATCTGGTAAAAAGTGCATTTCTATTTTTTTTACACCATCACCCCAACATGCTTCACATCTTCCACCTTTAACATTAAAAGAAAATCTACCTTTTTCATATCCTTTTATTTTAGCGTCTTTGGTATTTGTAAATACATCTCTTATGTCATCAAATACACCAGTGTAAGTAGCTGGATTACTTCTTGGTGTTCTTCCAATTGGATTTTGAGAAATTTCAATTACTTTGTCAATGTGTTCTAGTCCTTTTATACTTTTACATTTTCCTGGTTTATCTTTTGTTTTATATAAATTGCTTGCTACATGTTTATATAAAATTTCATTTACTAAGCTTGATTTTCCAGAACCTGATACACCGGTTACACAAGTGAATGTATTTAATGGAAATTTAACATTTACATTTTTTAAGTTGTTTTCACTTGCACCTTTTATTTCAATAAATTTTTTATTTCCTTTTCTTCTTTTTTTAGGAATTTCAATATATTCTTTTCCGCTTAAATATCTTCCAGTTAAACTGTTATCATCATTTTTAACTTCTTCTGGAGTTCCATAACTTACAATTTGTCCACCATGTTCTCCTGCAAATGGTCCAATGTCAACTAAGTAATCAGCTTGTAACATTGTATCGTGATCATGTTCCACGACTATTAAGGTGTTGCCAATATCACGCATTTCTAACATTGAGTTTATTAATCTTTGATTATCTCTTTGATGAAGTCCAATTGATGGTTCATCTAATACATATAAAACACCTGTTAATCTTGAACCAATTTGTGTGGCTAGTCGGATTCTTTGCGATTCTCCACCACTTAGTGTTGCAGCTGATCTGTTTAGTGTTAAATATTCTAATCCAACATTTTTTAAAAAAGTTAGTCTTGAATTTATTTCTTTTAAGATTAATTCTGCTATTTGTGATTGTTCTTTTGTTAATTTTAATTTTTCAATAAATATTAATATATCTTTTATACTCATTTTTGTTAATTCATAAATGTTTTTTTTGTTTATTAAAACCGATAATGATTCAGTTGATAATCTTGCTCCATTACATTTCGGACATACTAAATCAGTCATGTATCCTTCTATCCATGTTCTTATCCAATTACTTTTGGTTTCCAAATATCTTCTTTCTAAAGTTGTTATAATTCCTTCAAATTTACCTGTTACATTTCTTGTGTTTCCATTTTTAGATATGTAGTTAAATTCTAATAAGTCATAAGCTCCATAAAGGATGATATCTTGTTCTTCTTTAGTTAGTTTTTTAAATGGTTTATCTAAATCTATTTTATATCTTTTTGATACTGCATTTAGTTGTGTTGATATTATTGAATCTTCATCATCTAAATTAAGTGTAACTATACATCCTTGATTAATTGATAAGTCTTTGTTAGGAATCGCTAAATCTAGGTCTATTTTTTGTTTTACGCCTAATCCTTTACATTCACTGCATGCTCCATAAGGTGCATTAAAAGAAAATATTCTTGGCTCTAATTCAGGAAGTGAGAAATCACAAAAAGGACATCCATAAGCTTCACTCATTATTATGTCTTCTCCACCTACAACAGATATAATTACTTTCCCATTACTTTTTTTAGATGCTGTTTCTATTGATTCGTATAATCTTGATCTTATGTTTTCTTTTATGATTAATCTATCAACTACTAAGAAAATATTGTGTTTTTTATTTTTTTCTAAAGATATTTCATTTGTTAATTCCATTTCTTCATTGTCTATTATTGCTCTTATAAATCCATCTTTTATTAAGTTTTCAATTAATTCTTTGTGTGTTCCTTTGTTACCTTCTATAATTGGTGATAATACTTTTATTTTGGTATTTAATTCTAGTTTTAATATTTGATTAGTCATTTCTTCTATACTTTGACTAGCTATTGGTATATGATGATTTGGACAATATGGAACTCCTATTCTTGCATATAACAATCTTAAATAATCATATATTTCTGTTACTGTTCCAACTGTTGATCTTGGATTTTTATTTGTTGTTTTTTGATCTATACTAATTGCTGGGGATAATCCTTCAATTGAATCTACTAAAGGTTTTTCACTTCCTCCTAAAAATTGTCTTGCATAGGCACTTAAAGATTCAATATATCTTCTTTCTCCTTCGGCATATATAGTGTCAAACGCTAAAGAAGATTTTCCACTTCCAGATACTCCAGTCATTACGATTAATTTGTTTTTTGGTAATGTTATATCTATATTTTTCAAATTGTTTTCTCTTGCACCTTTTATAATTATTTCGTTCATTATATCACCTGTTTCTTCTTATATTATATCACGATTTCAAAAAAATATTTTAATATCTAATAAATAAAAAAACAAGTAATATTACTTGTTATATTTATATTATAATTCTACGCCTAAATAGGTTATTTGGGCATATCCATCTCCAACATTTCCTGTTCCTAATTCGTATTCACTTCCAGAAGGTGTTGGCATAGAAGTTTGTGTACCTTTTTCATTTGTCCAACTGTATCCTAACCCATCAATCATAACGGTATTAGTAAATACTTTATCACTATAATGAAGTGAACATTCATTATCTGTTGTCCCTGTTGTACATCCACTTTTTGGGGTTTGGTCAGTTAGTGAAGTTATTGCAACACATCCTGTATGACCTGATATATAAGATGACCCTCCGGCTCCAGTTCGACCGCAACCGTTTGATCCACCATAATATCCAGTTCCTCCTCCACCTCCCCAACCAATCGTATTAGATTGAATGGAATATCCAAACGACCCCGTTCTTGTTGATTGATAGCTTATTCCAGGAGATATTTGTGTTCCACCAGTTGCATCATAGGTTGACGATACGAATATTGAGTGATTAGTAGCGGAATCATAACCCATTAATCCACCTGCATTTCCGCCATATGCAATAGTTCCTGTTGTCGCTCCTGCTCCACCTGCGGCAACCATTATTCTTGAGTTTAAACTATCATCATTATCCCATTCACCACTAATAAGTCGAAAATCAGTTGATCCTCCGCCACCAAAAGACTTTGCATCTGAATTATTTCCTGAATATCCCCCGCCATTATAGCCTCCAATATTAATAGTTGTATAATTAGAACCACCAGTTCCTCCTACATAAACGTAAATTTTTTCGTTTGTTTGTAGATATATATTCCCTGATGTGTATGCTCCACTTCCACCTACGTAAGAAGCATATGTTCCTCCTTGCGCACCCCAAGCTTCTAAGTTATAATATCCTGACATTGGTACTACAAATAATTGATAATCTCCATTATATTCAAAAGCATATTCTGTGCCGGAAAATTCATTAAAATAACTATCACAATACCCAGTGTCAGTGTCACCGTAAGTTACATCTTCATCACCTTTTTTTATATAACATTTTTCTTCTTTTTCAAATATTACAGTAACAACTCCATTATTATCCAATGTTACAATTGCATTTTCTGGTTTGTTTGACATTTCAATTTCATCAAATATATTATTAGATGAAGTTAATTCATCTAATTTTCCATTTAACTGTGATCTTGCGTATAATTGCTCGGCTGCTACGGCTAAGTTATCAACAGTTGAAATATTAGATGATACTTTTGCTTCATCAATAATTCCCATTACGATTGGCGTTGCTATAGCTGCTATTACCACTAAAATAACTAATACAGCTAGTAATTCTATTAATGTAAATCCTTTTTTCATTTTAATCAACTCCTAATTTATTAATAACTTATACCTAAATAGGTTATTTGGGCATATCCATCTCCAACATTTCCTATTCCTAATTCGTATTCACTTCCAGAAGGTGTTGGCATTAAAATTTGTGTACCTTTTTCATTTGTCCAACTGTATCCTGACCCATCAATCATAACGGTATCAGTAAATAATTTATCACTATAATGAAGCGAACATTCATTATCTGTTGTCCCTGTTACACATCCACTTTTTGGGGTTTGGTCAGTTAGTGAAGTTATTGCAACACATCCTGTATGACCTGATATATAAGATGAACCTCCTGCTCCAGAACCATTTAAATAAGCTCCATTTCCAGGTCCTCCGCCATAGTATCCGCTTCCGCCTCCACCAAGACTTTCTTTATTCCAATTACCAATTCCACCTTTTCCAAAACTTCCAAGTGTTTCATAATATTGGGATTGTGTCGTTTTTCCACCTTCAGTTTGAGTTGCTCCAATGCCATAAGAATCTCCTAGTCCATTATAACCAATTAATCCTCCAGCATTTCCACCTATATTTCCAGCTCCATATCCGCCTCCGGCTCCTGCAACTAAAATTCTTGAACTCAATGATGTATCTGAATCCCATTCACCGCCTTCTAAGCGAAAATCGGTTGCTCCTCCTCCAGCATAGGAGTTGTTTATTACATCACCACCGCCATTATATCCACCTGTTCCATTTACTCCTTGTGATCCAACGTAAATATATATTTTTTCGTCTTTTGCTAAATGTATAGTTCCAGCAACGTAAGATCCATATCCTCCATTGCCACCTCCTTGAGCTCCCCAAGCTTCTAAGTTATAATATCCTGACATTGGTACTACAAATAATTGATAATCTCCACTATATTCAAATACGTATTCTGTCCCAATATAATCAACAAAATAACTGTCACATTTTCCATCTTCCATATCTCCAAAAATTACGTCTTCTTCTCCTATTTTTATATAACATTTTTCATCTTTTTCAAAAACTACTGTGATAATTCCATCACTATCAATTGTGATAATCGCATTAGATGGTTTATTAGACATTTCAACTTTATCAAATATATTATTAGATAATATCAATTCATCTATTTCTCCATTCAATTCTGCCCTTGCATATAATTGTTCAGCTGCAACTGCTAAGTTATTTACAGTTGTAATATCTGCTGAAGTTTTTGATTCTTCTATTATTCCCATTACGATTGGCGTTGCTATCGCTGCTATTACCACTAAAATAACTAATACAGCTAATAATTCTATTAACGTAAATCCTTTTTTCATGTTGTTTTTTTGTTTCATTCTTACTCCTTTTATATGTGTCATTTATTTTACACTTTATAAGTATATCATAAAAAAAAACTAAACCAAATAGTTTACTTTATGCTTTTGTTTTTTAATCTTTTGGTTTACATATAACTGCAAAGAAAAACGAAAATACGATAGCTGACATTATTCCAGATGATGTTAAATTAAACATACCAGTTGTTAATCCGATTATACCTGTATCGTTTGCGTGCATCATTGATCCATGTGATAATAGGTGTCCAAAAGAAGTAATCGGCACAATTGCTCCTCCACCAGCCCATAATATTAACTTATCATAAATATCAAAAACATCTAAAAATGCACCTATTACAACAAATAAAGAAGTAATGTGACCAGGTGTTAATTTAGTTTTATTTAATAAAATTTCTGAAATCAATGCAATTGTTCCAGTAAATAAAAAAGCATTTACATAATTCATTTATACAACCTCCAAACTTACTGCGTGCGAAATAGCTGGTATAGTTAATTTTTGATTTACCATAGTTGAATTCATTAATGCTCCTGTCGCGACTAAAAGTATTTTTTTATATTTTCCTTTTTTCATCAAACTAAATAAATATGAATACGTTACTAAAGGTGCACATGCTGGCCCTGAACCACCAGCATATACATTTTGTTTTTTTAAATCAAATATACAACAAGCTGTATCTATGTGCTTTTTTAATTTTATATTATAATCAATTAACATATAATCTTTTAAAATTTTAGAGCCAATTATTCCTAAGTCACCAGTTACTATTAAATCATAATAAGTAATGTCTCTTTTTGTATCATGTAAGTGTCTATTTATTGTATCTGCAGCAGATGGTGCCATCACTGCCCCCATATTAAAAACATCTTTCATTCCCAAGTCAACTACTCTTCCTATTGTACTTGATTCAACTTTTATATTTTTTTTATCATTGGTCATAAAACAACTTGCCGCACCGGTTGTTGTAAAGGTTGATCTATTTGGTTTAGGAGCACCATATTCAACTGGATATCTAAATTGTTTTTCAGCTGATAAATTATGTGACGAAGCACAACAAATGCAATTTTTTATCATCTTATTTTCTAACATATTAGCGCCTATAATAATTCCTTCAACACTTGTCGCACAGGCATTATAAATACCTAAAAAAGGAATATTTAAATTACTTGCTGCATAGTTAGACGCTACTGTTTGGTTGAGTAAATCACCTGATATAAATAAATCAATTTTATTTTTTGTATAATTTATTTTTTTTAGTAAAATACTTACACTTTCTTCTATTAATTTTGATTCTGCTTGTTCAAATGTTGTTGCTCCCATATAAAAATCATCGTAAGTAAAGTCGTAATATTTTTTTAATGGTCCTTTTTTTTCAAATGGTCCAGCTATTGTAGCAGTTTCGTTTATATAAACATTTTTGTATTTTATAGTCATTTTAACCTCCAAAAATAATAAGTCTAATCAACCCAAAAGTATAAGCACTTACCACCCCATAAACTATTACAGAACCCGCTAATTTAAACATATTAGAACCTATTCCTGTTATTAATCCTTCTTTTCTATATTCTAACGATGCACTTTGCATAGCATGCGCAAAACCAGTTATTGGAATAAATAATCCACTTCTTGCAACTCTTACCCAATTATCAAAGAAACCTAAAGCAGTAAATAAACATCCAAAAAAGATAAACGTTATAATCATTAATGTATTAGCTTGACTTGATGTTATATTTAAAATATAAGAATAAAATTCAATAAAAAATTCAGCTAAAGCTCCCATTAATCCTCCTATAACAAAAGCTATAATACAATTTTTTAAAGCATTTTCTTTTATATTGTGTTTTTTTACTAATTGTTTATATTTGTCTTTTTCCATATAATCACCTAATTATATAGTGTTTTAAAAATTTATTTTTATACTAAATATTTTTTTTGATTTTATTTTGATAATCTAATGATTTTTGATATAATAAATTATACAAAGTGAGGAACTTATATTATGAATCAAACAAAAATGAAATGGTTAGAATCAAAAAGAAAAGAATTATTAAATTTAATTCAACAACTCGATGCTTCTTATAAAGAGACAACCAGTTTAGAATACGAAATATCTAAGTTAAATAATGATATGGCTGAAAATGAGAAAATTGAAGTTTTTAACGCAGAGTGTAAAAAGGAATATACTAAAAGAAAAATAATAATACTTCTATTTTTAGTGATGACTTTTGTAATCTGTCCTTTTATTACAATTAATTCTCCTGTTATGTTAACAAGTTTTAGTGCTTTCTTAGTTGGAATAATATCAGCATCTGCCGCTTTAATTACCTTTCTAGATGGAAAAGATGATCGTGTGCAAAAAAAATTTCCATACAGTGATATAAAAGAAGATTCTGATAAAATAATACAATCTTATTTAAATGAAAAAACAACCAAATTAGAAACAGTCAAATCAAAAACTAACAACATTATAGAGTCTCTTGAATTTATTTTTAAAAGCGTTAATGATGTTATATTGAGTGAAGAAAAGACTGATGAATATAGTTTAGAAAATTCATTTGTTGATTTGTATGATCAATTTAGTCAAGTTGTTTTACCTTCTATAAAAGATGGTGCAACTGAAGAAAAAGAAACATCTTTCCAAAAAAAATTACCAACTAGTCCTTTTGAAAATTAATTAATATTTAACAAATAAAAATCTTTATGATTTTTTTATTTAAAGTTGACAATATAATAGTTTTTGATATAATACTTTTACGAAAAGAGGATTATTATGAATCAAACACAAATAAGTTATTTGGAAAAAAAGAAAAAAGAACTATTAAAACTAATTAATGAACTTGATAAAAATAATAAAAACATATCCGAGTTAAAAGAAGAAATATATAAACTAATTAGAGAAAAAACTGAAAGTTTAGATATACTATTTTTTAATATTAAAAGCAAAAGTGAATCAAATGAATATTTCATAAAAGCAATCATATTTTTGATGACTGCCTTTACAATTTCTTCTTATGCAGCAATTAATTTTTCAGTTTCTATATTTTCAGTTATTTCAATGTTGTTTGCTGGAGTTTCTGGCTATATATCAATTGCATCAATTGTACAAGGTGTAAAAAAAAGAAAATACAAAGCATATCCATATAGCAAAAATAAAGATATCTCTGATAAAACTATTGAAGCTTTGTTAGAAGTGAAAAATTTTGATTTAGTTACAGCTAAATTACAAAGCAATGATATAAAAAAAGAACTAGAATCTATTTTTAAAGAAGTTTGTGAGTTAATAAAATCAGATGAAAAATCTGATAGTATACAAGAAAAAGTTTTTGATGAGTTATACGATCAATATAGTAATATTGCTGATCAAGCTCAAAAAAAAGAACCATCTTTCCAAAAAAAATTACCTAATGATCCTTATGAAAAAATTATTTTATTTCCTACAAAAAACCAATAGATTTTTATCTATTGGTTTTTATACTTATAAATTTTTCTTCCATCAAAATATAATTATGTTTATCATTATATATACTATTTCGGCAATATTCACAAAAATCGTCATATATTCCTTCTAATGAAGCGCCACAATTAGAACATTTTAAATCGTTTACATTTACTGGCACTTTAAAATAAAGTTCCATATTAAAAATTGTCTTTTTATCTTTTGAACCTATCAAAACTTTTTCGTTAATTGTTTCACTATAATCAGCACTGAATGATAATCTTGTAACAATTAAAATATAATCGTTTTTTCTTTTTACAATCGGTATATTAATAGAAATCAATTCAAAATTAGAATTTATTTTTTCTATACCTTTTTCTTTTGATTGTTTTTGCTTGTCTATATGTTTTGTTTTTAATTTACAAGAACAGCTTTTGCTTAAATATTCATCATCGCCATTAATACAGGCATATTGTATTTCTTCGTATCTTTTTAAAGCAAAAATTTTAAAATCATCTATATCAAAATTTGGCAATAATGTTAGCAATTTTTTTTCATCTTCAGTATTATCATACTTTATATTATTAACTTCTTTTATTGCTTGTTCTGTTTTGCTCTGATTTCTATCAATTACAATGAGTATTATCGAAAATATAGCCGAGATTACAACTGAATCAGTCCCTACAAAAAGATAGTGATTATAACCAGTTAACAAAATAAAAAATAAATTATCTAATAAATTCATATTTACACCATTTTAATTATATCACAAAACAAAAAACTAAACAGTTAGTTTAGCTTTAAGTTTCGTTAATATTTTTTGTTCACTTCTTGATACTTGAACTTGTGTCATGTTTAAAGCTCCCGCTACTTCACTTTGAGTTTGATCTTCAAAATATCTTTTTTGAATTATTCTCATTTCTTCTTCATTTAATCTTAACAATTCATCTTTTAACATAATAAGTTCATCAATATCTGTTTTTTTATCAGGAATTACTTCATGTAGCGTTTTATCTTCTATAATAGGTTTATCAATACTATCAACACTTTGTCTTGCCATTAAAGCCTGTCCAATTAAGTATTCATCTACTTCTAAATAAGAAGCTAACTCAAAAGTTGTAGGACTACGCATTAATTTTTGCGATAATAAAATATTAGCTTTTTCTATCATTAAATTTAATTTTCTTGTTTGTATATTTATTTTTATAGGGCTATCTTCTCTCATTAGTTTTTTCATTTCACCAACAATATAAGGATATGCATACGTACTAAATTTAGTGTTAAATGATTCATTAAAATTTCTATATGCTTTTACAACTCCTAAACAACCAGCTTGAAATAAATCATCAATATTTTTACTATTAAAACTATTAGCTAACTTATATATTAGATTTTGATTTTCTAAAATAATTGTTCTTGTATCCATTTTTCTCCTAAACTTTTATGTATTTAAATACATTTAAATCATTTTCTAAATTTATAATACCTTTATAATTTTTTTTATTTACAAAATATACATTTGAAGTAATCTTATAATTTTGTTTTAAAATATTTATAACTCGTTTATTAACATTCGTGTTTAATAAATTAAAAACTATATTATTTATACCCATTTTCAAAATAAATTCATTTGTTTCAACTAATTTACTAATATTTTTTCTATTGATTTTCCCTTCTATTATAAAAAACATTATTCCCTTATAAGGAAATATCTCTACATTCATTTCTTCCTCCTATTTAATTTAGCATTCAAAACATAAATTTTATACACATTCGACAAAACTAGTTTGTTTTTTCAATCGACTTTTTTTTACAAATCTAATTATATATGTAATAAATATTGTAAAAAATATATAAACCGTTACTATTATTTTTTGTTCTGTTTCTTCTTTTTTTATTTCTTCCATTTGATCTATTACTTCTTGTGTATAATATACTTGCGCATTTGAATAATTGATAAAAGAAAAAAACATTAATAATATAATTAATATTTTCATATAATCACCTCTATTAGATTTATACTTTATAAAAACAGTTAATCCTTTTTTTATGCTCTTTTATCTTTTATAAATTCTCTTAACATTTTTGTCAATGCCCTTTTTTCTATTCTAGACACATAACTTCTTGATATATTTAAATCAATGGCGATTTGTTTTTGAGTCTGTTCATCTAAATTATTAAGACCATATCTTTTTTTTATTATGTCTTTTTCTCTTTGCGATAATACATTAAAATATTTTTTTAATTGATTTATATTTTCTTTTGTATATAAATCTAATTCAAAATCAGGTTTTGGTGTTTTTAAAATATCCATAATGGTTATTTCATTTCCTTCTTTATCATATCCAACTCCATCATTTAAACTAACATTTTTGTTGTTTTTTTTACTCGATCTAAAATGCATTAAAATTTCATTTTCGATACATCTAGCACAATATGTTGTAATTCTTGTCCCTTTTTTATAAGAAAATGAGTCTATTCCTTTTATTAAGCCAATAGTTCCAATACTTATTAAGTCATCAGAATCTTCTTTATTATGGTCATATTTTTTTACTATGTGTGCGACTAGTCTTAAATTATGTTCGATAAGTTTATTTCTTGCTTGCATATCCCCAAGTAAAAATTTATTTATATAGTTTTCTTCTTCTTCTTTTGTTAATGGTTCTGGAAATACATTGTTTGAATAGGCTGTTGTAAAAAAGAAAAAGTCTTTAAATAATAATTTTATTATTTTTTTAAACATTTGACACCTCATTAAAATATATGTTTTTCTTATTTTTTCATGAAAAAAACGTACTTAAAAGTACGTTGTAGTCTATTGATGCTATTTTGCATCATTATTATTTTGTTCATTTTCTTTTGTTTTATTCAATTTATAATTTTTTGCGTTTAATGCTATACCTATTACAAATATATACGTAATCATATAAATATATATCATAAATATTATTATGTTATATAAACTTCCATATATAATACTGTAGTTAGCAAAGTTGGTTACATAAAATGTATAGCCAATAGTTGCCATTGATATTCCTATTGTTGCAAATATAGACCCTCTAATGACACTATTACTTTTTATGTTATCATAGGGAGTAATTGTGTAAAGTGTATTTATAATTATAAAAATAATAAATAATACAGTAGGCCATTGTATTATATCTACTATAAGATAAATTAATGACGAATATTCATAAAGACTAAAGAAATCTATTACATGTTTCATTGCGAAATTAGCAATTACAAGAATTATTAGTAATAATAAAATTAATATTATCAAAAACGAAGTTGTAATCAATGCTTTAATTCTAGTTTCTAACATTCTTCTTTTTGAGTTATCATATAAAGCATTTGACGTTAATATTAAAGATTTAACTCCATTAGACGCTAAATAGAATCCTAGAAAAGTAAGAAATCCTAATTTAAAGTCAAATCCATTACCGAGTATATACGGATTTATCAATTCAGCTACTTCATTTGGAAAGTTTGATGAAATAAATTCTGCTAAAAAATTTAAATCAAGTGAAATAAACGATGCTAAATACACCAACATTGTAATTGTTGGTATTATTGATAGTATAAAGAAGAAAGCCAGTTGTGCTGGCAATGTTTCTACTTCTCTTTTTCTAAGTATTTCATAAACGTCTAGTACATATTTTTTCATATTTCACCTTAGTTATTTATTTCTTCTTTATTATTTCTCATATCTAGGGTCGCTTCATTAATTGCATCATCAATTGTTTTTATTCCATCTGTTATAATGCTTGAACCTATTGCGGCTCCAAATCCGTGTTTTAAATTTTTAAATTGTTTATTAAGTGTTTTTGTATAATTAATTACTTGTTTTTCATTATATTCAACTAAATAAATTAAAAATTCGTTTCCGTTTGTTCTTATTATTTCACTATTAGGCAATTGATTTTGAATTAATATACTTGATGCTTGACATATAACTTCATCACCTTCAGCATGCCCATAATTATCGTTTATATAAGCAACGTTATTTAGGTCAACAATCATTATAGTTTGTGGATATATTTGTGATTCATCCCATTTTTCTATGTTGTCGTTTAAATAATTTCTGTTTTTTAAAGATGTTAACATATCAATATATTTTAATTTATCTTGTTTATTTAATTTTACTTCTTTTTTCTTTGGTTTGATTAGCTTTATTGCCATAAATATTACTATAAATGCTGCAATAGATGATAATGTAATTATAATCATTCTTAAAATAAATGGTTTATTACCTATATTATATAGTTCAACATAGCTATCGTTTATTATTTCTTCGTGATTTACAAATGATAAATAAAAATCTAAAAATT